>CAZOSR010000090.1:0-7718 GCA_964582445.1 uncultured Coriobacteriaceae bacterium
GGCCCTCTGTGCGGAGGGGCGCCGCCGTTGGGCCGGACTGGATGCCAGGCTCTGTCTGTGTGTCCTGACGATTCATTAATCGGCGCGAGAATGCAGAGGCTTTAGCGATCAGATGCCCCGAATCCGAGCAGTAGGGCAGGAACCGGGTCAGTGGTAGCCAGAAGCCGACATACGGCTGACGGGCGGCAATGACTCCGACGAGCGGTACTACCGATCCGTCAGCTCCCCGAGCGACTCCGCATCGAGCCCGCGAACGAACTCAAGCACCAGACTGCCTGCCGCCTCGATCTTCGTCCTCGAGAGGTGGGACGAGGTATCGTCTGCCGTGTGATACACGGGATCGTCTCGCCATTCCAACCATGCTACGGGGACTCCGGCCAGCTCATATGCCTCATGGTCGCTCCATCCGCTCGCGCCGGGATCTCTGCGGTACGTCATGCGGATACCCATCGCATCAGCCCGGGAGAGCAGCATGTCCGACAGCACCATCGGGCCTCGACCCATTGTGCGCGAGTGGAAAGCTGGACCGTATCCGATCATGTCGATCGAGATCATCCCCGCGACAGTCTTGCGCTCGGCCTCTGTCATCTGTGATACGCGGTAGCGAGAACCGAAGTGATGGGCGTTCGGATCGCCGCCGATGACCTCCTCGCTTCCAAAGAAGACGACTTCGATGGTGGGCAGCGGCGGATCCGCTGCTAGCAGCCGCGCGATCTCCAGCAGTGCGCCGCAGCCTGAGGCGTTGTCATTCGCGCCCGGCGAAGGAGGCTTCGTGTCCATGTGTGCCCCGAGGACCAGCACCGCGTCCACCGATCCGGGGATACGGGCCACGACGTTGCGGCTGATCGTTCCGTTCGGAAGCGCGAACTCCTCGACAAGGGCATCCATGCCTGCCGCTACGAGGCGATCGCGCAGATACGTCGCTGCATCCGCCTCAGCAGCGCTTCCTCCTCCGCGGGGACCGAAGGCCTCCAGATCGCGTACGGTGTCGAGCGTCCGTCCCACATCGAATTCCGGAAGCTCGATCGGCGTCGCCTGCCGGGGGTGCGCGGGAAGGACGACTGCGTCGGGAAGACCGCTCTCGGCCAACTGCACCGTAGGCGTCGATTCGGAAGCTCCGAGTGCGCTCGACACGGGAAAGAACACGGCCGCACCAGCGGTGGGATCCACGTCGCGCTGATCTGGCAGCCACCACAACACCGCCGCTGCAGCCACGAGCGCCAGCGCCAGCACAACCGCTGCGAGAATGGCACTCCTGGCTCTCACGCCCTACCGCTCCTCAGCGTGCTCCTGTTGTTGCGCGATCATGTCCTTGACCTTCATCAGGCGCGTGAGATTGCTGCGTTCAGCCTCGTCGAGCTTCATCTGGATGTCCTTGATGGTGGCATCGACCGAGGGGATCAGCACGTACTCAAGCGCGTTCACCCGCCGCCTGGTCTGCTCTATCTCTGCGGCCAGCAGTTCGATAGCCTTCTCGCGCTCGGCGAGCTCGAGTAGACGTGGTGCCACTTCGGCCAGCCGCGCGAGGCCGGCGTCGAGAACGGCCGGCGTGGTAGCGAGCGAGTAGCCACCCGGCTCGGGCAGCTCGTCCAGCGCGAACACCGGTACGGTGATGCTCATCAGGCTCTTCGTCGAGACGCTCAGGAGTGGCTCGGGACTGGGCGCCATCAGCGCCGGTTCGAGCACACCCTGCCCCGCCTCAGCGCGCGCGATCGAGAACTGCGAGTAGGCGGCGAACAGATCCCGCTCCACCTCCGCCCTGAGCCTGCGGTTCGCACTTATGCGCGCCTGGAACTCCTTCATCAACTCATCGAGCTTGTCCTTGAGAAGCTTGTGGCCACGCCGCGCCACCACACCGCGCCGCTTGAGCTTGAGCAGCTCCATCCGGTTGGGATTCGCCCGTATCTGCGGCATCGTCTCGCCCCTACCTTGCCAGAGCCCACACGATGAGCGCCGTACCAGCCGCGAGCAGTACCACGTTGGTCACGCGCAGCAGAAGCACCGGCCGCGGGACCGATCCCACAGTCCGCTTGGTCCACCGCAGCATGTAGACCTGGTAGGCCATGAGCCCGCCCATCAGCACCAGGAGTGCCACTCGAAGTCCCGTGTTGACCGCATCGCTCACGACTCGTCAGGCTCCTTGAGATACCGCGCTACGTACTCATCCTTGATCCGCTTCAGTTCCGTACGCGGCAGGATCGCCATCAGCTCCCAGCCGATCTCAAGCGTACGCTCCACCGAACGCTCCACGTGCGCATCCTGACGGATGAACCGGTCCTCAAAGGCATCGGCAAAGGCGACGAACGCCTTGTCGCTCTCGGAGAGCGCCGCATCGCCGAGGATGACCGCGAGTTCCTTGGCCTGGATCCCGCGCGCATACGCGCCGAAGAGCTGGTTGGACAGGTCGGCGTGGTCCTCGCGTGTCTTGCCTGGACCGATACCTTTCTGCTTGAGTCGCGAGAGGCTCGGCAGAACCGCGATCGGCGGAAAGATGCCCGAGCGGTGCAGGCTGCGGTCGAGGATGATCTGCCCCTCGGTGATGTAGCCTGTGAGGTCGGGAATCGGGTGCGTCTTGTCGTCGTCGGGCATCGAGAGGATGGGCACCTGCGTGATCGAGCCCTTCGCGCCCTGGATGCGGCCCGCGCGTTCGTAGATGGTGGCCAGGTCCGTGTAGAGGTAGCCGGGGTAGCCGCGGCGACCCGGCACCTCCTTGCGGGCGGCCGAGACCTCACGGAGCGCCTCGCAGTAGTAGGTCATGTCGGTGAGGATGACGAGCACGTGCATATCGCACGTGTATGCGAGGTACTCAGCGCACGTGAGCGCCATCCGCGGAGTGTTGATGCGCTCCACCGCCGGATCGTCCGCGAGGTTCAGGAACAGCACAGCACGCTCGATGGCCGCCGTGTTGCGGAACTCGGTCATGAAGAAGTCCGCGTCGGCGAAGGTGATGCCCATCGCCGCGAACACCACGGCGAACTCGCCCTCCAGCTTGTCCCCCACCTTCGTGGGATCGTCGCTGCGGTTGAGCACCGCTGCCTGCCGCGCGATCTGCGCCGCGAGTTCGTTGTGCGGCAAGCCTGCACCCGAGAAGATGGGTAGCTTCTGACCGCGAACGAGCGGGTTCAGCCCGTCGATCGCCGAGATGCCGGTCTGGATGAAGTCGTCAGGGAAGTCACGCGCCGTGGGGTTGATCGGCTCGCCATGCATCGCCCGCCGCTCGTCGGGGATGATCTCCGGTCCGCCGTCGCGGGGTCGGCCAAGACCATCGAACACCCGCCCGAGCATGTCGCGGCTTACGCCGAGTTCGAGTGCCCGGCCGAGGAAACGCACCTTGGTCTCGGCCGGATTGGCACCGCTGGTGCCGGCGAACGCCTGCACCAGCGCCTTGTCGCCGTCCACCTCGAGCACGTTTCCGAGCGAGCGGGTGCCGTTGGGGTACTCGAGTTCGACGAGCTCGTTGTACGTGACATCGATGACCCGCTCCACCAGCAGCAGCGGCCCGACGATGTCCCGCGTGGTCGTGTACTCACGTGCCACTACGCATCCACCCCGCTTCTGGCTACGAGTTGCGTCTCTATGTCCGATTCGATCTCATCGAAGATGCTGAGATCATCGAGGGTCGCATACTTGGCTCGCGCGATCTTCTCGCGGACCGGTGCCGCGAAGATGTCCTTGAGCGCTGCACCGTGCTGGTGGGCGGAGATCGCCGACTCATGGAAGTGCAGGATCGACTTGAGCAACAGATCCTGCTCGGCAAGCGAGCTGAACTGGTCGTCGTCGCGGAACGCGTTCTGCTGCAGGAAGTCCTCGCGGATGCTCTTGGCGGTCTCCATGAGTATCTGCTCTTCGGCCGAGAGCGCCTCGACGCCGACGAGCCGAACGATCTCGGCAAGATCGCTCTCTCGCTGGAGGATGCCCATACACGAGTCGCGACGCCCACGGAACTCGGGTGAGACCTCGGCGTCCCAATGTGATCGAATCTTGTCGAGGTAGAGCGAGTAGCTCGTCAGCCAGTCGATCGCCGGGAAGTGCCGCTGGAACGCAAGCTGGTCCTGCAGCGCCCAGTAGACCTTCACCACACGCAGCGTGTTCTGCACCACCGGCTCCGACAAGTCGCCACCGGGAGGTGAGACGGACCCGACCACGGACACGGAGCCCGTGCGGGGCGCGGCGTGCGGGGTGGCGATGGCCGAGGCGGAAGCGTCCGCGGGCTCCGACGAAGCCTCCGCAGCGCGGTCTGTGCGCGAGGACAGCGAGGAGGGGTCCGACGGACGCGACCCGCCGAGGCACTCCACGGCTCCCGCACGCTCGTAGAACGCGGCGAGCTTCGTGCCGAGGTACGCGGGGAAGCCCTCATCTCCCGGCATCTCCTCGAGCCGCCCGGAGATCTCGCGCATCGCCTCGGCCCAGCGCGACGTGGAGTCTGCCTGCAGGACGACCTCGTATCCCATGTCGCGGAAGTACTCGGCCATCGTGATACCGGTGTACACGCTCGCCTCGCGGGCGGCCACCGGCATGTTGGACGTGTTGGCCACGAGCACCGTGCGCTTCATCAGCGGCTCACCGGAGTACGGGTCGGTGAGCTCGGGGAACTCCATCAACACATCGGTCATCTCGTTGCCGCGCTCACCGCAGCCGATGAAGATGACGACCTGCGCGTTGCTCCATTTGGCCACCTGGTGTTGCGTGACCGTCTTCCCGGCGCCGAAGGGCCCGGGGATGCACGCCACACCGCCTTTGATGAGCGGGAAGAACGTGTCGATCACGCGCGTGCCTGTCACGAGGGGCTCGCCCGTGCTGATCTTGCGCGCGTACGGCCGCGGCATGCGCACGGGCCAGGTCTGCATGAGTGTGAGATCGTGCAGCGTACCCGCATCATCCCGGAGTCGTCCCACGGTGTCGGCGACGGTATACGATCCAGCAGCGATCTCCACGATCTCGCCCGACAGCGCGGGGGGCACCATGATGCGGTGCTCGACAACAACGTTCTCCTGCACCGTGCCGATGATGTCGCCACCGCTCACTCGAGCACCTGGCGACACCGCAGGCACGAACTCCCAGCGCTTCTCGCGATTCAGGCCGGGAGCGGTGACCCCGCGCGCGAGGAACGCGCCGGACTTCGCCTGAAGGGCGTCCAGAGGCCGCTGCACGCCGTCGTAGACGGCTTCGAGCATGCCCGGGCCGAGTTCCACCGAGAGCGGCGCCCCCGTGGAGACGACCGGCATCCCCGGGCCGAGGCCCTCGGTCTCCTCGTACACCTGGATCGAGGCGCGATCTCCCCGCATCTCGATGATCTCGCCCATCAGCCCCTGCTCGCCGACGCGCACGAGGTCGTACATCTTGGCGCTCCCGAGCCCCGTGGCCACAACGAGCGGACCTGCGACTTTCCGGATCGTGCCCTGGTCCATCTAGCTTTCCTCTTCTCCTGAAGCCATCGAGGTGCCGAGCGCACGCTCGATCGCCCGATCCAATTTGGCCGCGCCCACGCCACCGGCGCTCCCGGCAGCGGGTATGACCGTCACTGCGGGGATAGTGCGGTCCACGGCCTCGGCCACAAGGTCCTCGATCGCCTCGTACACCGGTTCGGTCACGAACACGGCGCCATGGTCCCCGGCCACCAGCTCTCCCCACACGTCCCGCGCCGCTTCCGGACGCTCCACAGCCCGCACGTCAAAGCCGAGCGGTCGGAAACCGGCAACGCTCGTGGCGTCACCGACAACCGCGATGAGCAGCTTCTTGCTCACATGACACCCCGCAGCCGCTCACGAACGGCGTCTCGGTCGAGACCCGACAGACGACCGACCAAGGCGACCCGAAGCGCCACGACCTCGGCTTCTCGGGCAAGCACGTACGCAAGCACCGGCTCCGCGCCGCTTGGCGCCCTGCGCGCTGAGGCCATGCGCGCAGCTTCAAGCGCAGCGGCGGCAAGATCGTATCGCTCCAGGCTTGTCAGGTCGTCCATCTCCAGACCTGGAACGGCCCGAGTGTCCACGATCGCCTCCGCCAACTCCTCGGCGTCCATCCGCGCCGCATCGGGAGCCAGCTCCCTCAGGGCAGGTGTCCCGCCTTCCACGAGAGAGTCCAGCACAGCACCAGCACCAAGATGCTTCTTGTTCGCGCGCAGTAGCACGCGAATCACTGCCAGATCGATCCGCAGTCTGGTGAGCTGCCGCAGGAACGGGATCCGGGACCGCTTGGCCTCGCGGGCGAGCGCCTCGAAGAGCGCGTGGTCGACCGCGCTCTCAACGTCGGACAGCGGTGGAGCCTGCTCGAACTCGTCCCAGGCCGTGAGCAGCGCGGCCATGTCATCCGGAAGCGCCTCGCCCGACCCGGTGAAAGCGGACGGCTCGATGGTTCCCAGCGCGCTCATGCCGCCCGGAGGCATCCCGAGGATGCGCGTCTTCAGCGCGATCCTCAGATTGCGGAAGTCGTACTGCACGCGGAAGAAGCGCATGACCGCATCGGGCAGCCCGGCCTCGCACAGGAACTCGTCGTACAGGTCACCGAGCGATGAGTCGAGCGCACGCTCAACGTCTTCGGCGGTCTCGGCGTGCTCGAGGTAGCGGCCGAAGGCCGTCTCGGAAAGGACCCGACGCTGCTCGGCGAAGTCGGGCGCATCGATGAGCCGCTCGTAGACCGAACGCGACAACAGCTTCGCCTGCAGGACGCGTACGCGCCCCACTGCGAATCCATACCGGATATCGTCGCGCGTGGATGTCAGCACCCGGCTACCCCTCCTCCGGGAAGAGTGCGCGCACGGCCACCTGAAGCATGTCCGCATGGTGCTCGGCCACGTATGCGGCAGGCGATACCTCCACACGCACACCGTCGCCCTCGATCCGTGCTCCGCGCTTCAACCCGGTCGCCTCACCAGAGACGGTCACGTTCACGCCCAGCGTATCCAGACGTGACTGCAGCTCGCTCAGCCGGCCTGCATCGGCGGGTGCGAGGAGCACCCGCTGACCCGGGATCGCCGCGCGCGCCGTCTCACGAGCGATGAACGCCGCGTACTCGTCGATGGGTACCTGCGTCAGCGCCCACGCAATGGCGTGATGCTTCCCGCGGGCCGAGGTGTCGTGCCGCTCGAGCACGGTGGCACCGAACTCCCGCGCGCGCGCCGCCGTCTTGTCCGTGCAGTTGTCGGCGATCACCGCCACGGTGTAGCTGTCCTGGGGATAGTCCTGCGTCACCAGCGACTTGACGCACCGCTCGATCAGCAGTTCCTCGTCGTGCGCCGGCACCAGGAAGATGAGCTTCGGGCGCTCGCCGTCCTTCCGCACCGGGGGCAGCGGCGCGCCGCGGCCACCGGCCAGCGCGGTCCACGCGTCGGCCACCGCGGGCAGCGCGGTCCAGAGCGCGGGCGGGAGCAGCACGGCAGTCGAGAGCCAGGAGGTCATGCGCGGGCCAGGTCGAGGTACGCTGCGTTCATCATGGAGCCGATCGTGTCCCAGTCGTAGTGCGTTTCCACCGTGGCTCGGCCGGCGGCGCCGAGCCGGGCGCGCAGGGCGCCGTCGGCCAGCACCTGCTCCACCGCGGCCGCGAAGGCGCGCGGGTCGTCGCGCACCAGGATGTTCTCGCCGTCCCGTGCCGCCAGGCCCTCGCAGCCGATGGTGGTGCTCACCACCGCCTTCCCGAGCGCCCACGCCTCCAGGATCTTGATGCGTGTGCCGCTCCCCATCCGAAGCGGGGCAATGCAGCACGCCGCGCCCTGCACCAGC
>CAZOSR010000091.1:0-7700 GCA_964582445.1 uncultured Coriobacteriaceae bacterium
CGATCCTCGGCGACATCTTCCGGCAGGGGGGCAGGGAAGACCTGGACGCCTTCGTGCAAGCGGAGCTCCTCCGTATCGACGAAGAGGCCGGGGATGAGCTCGCCCCTGAGGAACACGATCACGACCACGATGGCGTACCCGACCACTAGGGAGCACCAGCGCTGCTGCAACCAGACCGCTACCTGACGCGCGTCACCGCTCTCGACCTCGACGCTTTGCGATCCGAGGGCGTGAGAGTGTTGCTGCTCGACGTTGACAACACGGTCTCACCGCACCACTCGGCTCAGGTCATCCCGGAGATACGGCAGTGGATCGCTACCCTGGAGCCGCGAGGGTTCCAGGCGTGCCTGGTGTCCAACAACTGGCACGATGACATCGGCGACCGCGCAGCGGCCCTCGGCCTGCCGGTCGTTGCCAAGTCCGGCAAGCCGCTGCCGTTTGGTATCTGGCGAGCGATTCGGCTGCTCGGTGCATCGAGGGCCGAGTGTGTCATGGTCGGTGATCAGATCTTCACTGACATCCTCGGGGGTAAGCTCGCCGGGGTCAGGACGGTCCTGGTCCAGCCACTCACGCCCACGGACATGGGGCATACGGCTGTGCTTCGGAAGCTTGAACAGCGCATAATGGCAGGCAGAGAGCCCGAAGCGTGAGGAGGGAGCGGCGCGTGACCATCAACGGACGTACGCGACCGACCGCGGTGATCGGATGGCCGATCGCCCAGTCGCTGTCGCCGGTGATGCACAACGCCGCGTACGAGGCGCTCGGTCTCAACTGGGCGTGCCTGCCATTCGGCGTGCCGGATCAGCGTTCGCTGTTCGCGTTCACGGAGGCTGCGCGGAGCCTGCCTTTCGTAGGGTTCAACGTCACGATGCCCTACAAGCAGGCGATGCTCGAGCTCTGTGACGAGACCGCCACGCTTGCCCAACTCGCCGGAGCGGTCAACACCGTGCACTGCGTTGACGGTCGGCTCATCGGCTACAACACCGACGGACGCGGATTGCTTGAGTCGCTCGAGGTTGACGCGGACTTCGATCCGGCGGGTCGCTCGGTGGTCATTCTCGGTGCTGGCGGTGCCGCCGGGGCCGCGCTTACCGCGTTCATGCTGGGGAGGGCGGCTAGCGTCACGGTGGTCAACCGCACGGTTGAGAGGGCCGAGGCGTTGCTTGCACGCGTGCAGAACAACCTTCGCGCTACGGTGGCGACAGCAGTACCGTTCGATCTGTCGGCAGAGACGCCGATTCGCGAGGCGGATCTCATCGTGAACGCCACCCCGGCGGGCATGTCGGCCTCGGACCCGAGTCCTGTCCCTGTCGAGTGGATGCACGATGGCCAGGTCGTCCTGGATATGGTCTATCAGCGGACCGAGACCGCGCTGCTCCGTGCGGCAGCAAGCGCGGGCGCCCGGCCGGTGGGTGGCCTCGGCATGCTCGTGGCACAGGGTGCGCTCGCCATCGACATCTGGATGGGTGAGGGAGGTGGCGAAGCGCGGGCACCGAGAGACGTGATGCGCGAAGCCGCCGCCGCTGCGCTGCAGGAACAGTCTGTTTCCGGGGGCGGTGATGGTGAGTGACCGCCGCATCAGGCAAGCGGCTCGGTCGCGTTCTCGTCCAGTCGGGGCTGATCACCCAGGAGCAGCTCGATGCGGCGCTGGCAGAGGCATCGGGGCGCTCCCTGTGTGCCGTGCTGGTCGAGCAACACGTCACTGACGAGGTATCCTTCGCGCGCGCGGTGGCCGAGAACATGGGCCTCGCGTTCGTCGATCTCGGCGCCATCGATGTAGACCCCAACGCCGCTACGATGGTGTCGGTGGACATAGCCCGTCGGCACAGCGTGCTGCCGATCCGGATCCAGGACGACGAACTCGTCGTGGCCATGGCCGATCCGGCCAACATCTTCGCCATCGACGACCTGCGTATCGTCACCGGCTATGACATCAAGCCCGTGGTCGCTGCGGAGAGCGATCTGCTCATCGCACTTGATCGCCTCGCCACCATGCAGACCAACGTGGAAGACATGGTTGGCGACATGGAGGGCGCGTCGCTGGATGTCGGCGAGGACGATGAGGTGGGGGCCGACGACGAGGCGCCGGTGGCGAAGATCCTCAACCACATCGTCACGGAGGCCATCCGCCAGGGCGCTGGCGACATCTACATCGAACCCGGTGAGCGCGAGATCAGGGTCCGGTACCGCATCGACGGCGTGTGCCAGGAGATCATGCGCAGCCCGATGAAGCTCCACCGGCAACTCCTCAGCCGCCTGAAGATCCAGTGCGCAATGGACATTTCCGAGAAGCGCATCCCTCAGGACGGGCGTTTCGGCGTGGTCCTTGACGGCAAGTCGGTCGATTTCCGTGTGGCGGTTCTGCCCACAGTGCATGGCGAGATGTCCGTCATGCGCCTGTTGCGCAGGGATTCGATCATGATGTCTCTCGAGGACCTCGGCTTCCTTGAGCAGCCGATGGAACGCATCATGGAAGCGATCGGCAGGCCGTATGGCGCACTTCTGGTCACCGGTCCCACGGGGTCGGGCAAGTCAACCACCCTGTACGCAGCCATCAACAAGACCACGAAGCCCACCGTGAACCTCATCACCGTCGAGGATCCGGTCGAGTACCGTCTGGACGGCCTTTCGCAGGTGCAGGTGCACGAGAAGGCCGGCCTTACGTTCGCAGCGGCGCTGCGCTCGATCCTCCGGCAGGACCCCGACGTGGTCATGATCGGCGAGATCCGGGACAAGGAAACCGCCACGATCGCCATCGAAGCGGCACTGACGGGTCACCTCGTCCTCTCGACCCTGCACACCAACGATGCTCCATCAGCGCTCACCCGCCTCACCGAGATGGGCGTTGAGCCATTCCTCTCGGCATCAGCCATCAACTGCGTGCTCGCCCAGCGTCTTGCGAGGCGTCTGTGCAAGGAGTGCCGGGAGGAGTACACGCCCGACGAGGATGTGCTCCAGCGCATCGGCTTCCCCTACGAGCCGGGGAGGCCTCCGCGCCTGTACCGGGCGGTCGGGTGCAACAAGTGCAACAACATCGGCTACAAGGGCCGGATGGGCGTCCACGAGGTCATGACAGTGACCGAGGAGATCGAGCGTGCGTGCGTCAACCATGCAAGCGGTGACGAGATCGCGCGTATCGCGATAGCCGAGGGAATGCAGACCCTGCGCGATGATGGATTCTCGAAGGTGCTCTCCGGACTTACGTCCATCGAAGAGATCATGCGCGTCGTCGTGTGACGCTTGCGACCTGCGATTTCACGGTTGTTTCGGCCTCAGGGACGTGAGAGACTGAGAACGCTAGCCCCAGGCCGGGTCTGCTCACGCACGCCGTCGTGACTCTCCGGTCTGTCTGACTGCCGCTTCCGGAGGTGACGACACGATGGTGGACAAGGGCATCGGCGACTACTTCATCAGTGACACCGATGATGAGTCGTTCGAGGACGACGATCTGCTCGGAGCACCGGTTGTCGTACCGGTGACACCACAGCCCGCACCTGCTCCTGCCCCGGTTGCCCCTGCTGCGCCCGCACCGGTACCCGCAGCCGCTGCGCCTGCGGCACCCGCACCGGTGGCGGCACCCGCGGCGCCGGCCGTGCAGGCGGCGTATGTGGCGGAACCGGCGCGTCCGCAGACCACCACCCGACAGCTGTCCCGCGAGGAGCAGCTGGCACAGGCGCTCGACGAGCTCATGCATGAGGACGCGGACATCCAGGCGGCCGCGCTGGTCAGCCTTGACGGCTTCACGATGGCCTCGGCACTGCCCGCAGGGATGCAGGCCGATCGGGTGGGCGCGATGTCCGCGGCGATCCTCGGTCTTGGCGAACGTGCGGCCGCCGAGCTCGGGCGCGGGCATCTATCGCAGGTGTTCATCGAGGGGGAGAGCGGCTACGTGCTGCTTATCGCGGCGGGAAGCAGGGCCGTCTTGACCGCGATGGCCGATCCGGCGGCGAAGCTCGGGCTCGTCCTGTACGACATGAAGTCGACCGCAGAGCGCATCGGCCGGATCCTCGGCTGACCGCTCCGGGCGTTACCTGCACAACACGATGCTCCGGGGGAGTGACGGTTCACACCGATGGCACTGCGCGGCAACCTGAAAGATTTCAGTCTTCCAGACGTCTTCCAGCTCGTTCAGCTGAGCGGGAAGACCGGTGTGCTGCGCATTGTCCGTTCCGACACCGAGGGCAGCATCTGGTTCCGCGATGGCGACGTTTTCTTCGCACAGTCGAATTGGCGGCACGAGCTTCTGGGCCAGCGGCTTGTAAGCGCCCAGCGGATCACCCCCGCAGCGCTGACCAGGGCCCTGGAGATCCACGAGTCGGAGGGTGGCGCCCGCCGCCTCGGTGAGATCCTCGTGGGCGAAGGCTACATCACCCAGCAGGTGCTCGAAGCGTTCGTCCAGGAGCAGATCGAGGACACGATCTTCGACATCATGCGTTGGGACGAAGGCGATTTCGACTTCGAGACGCTGCCGGAGGTGGTCCACGAGGACATCGGGCTATCGGTCTCCGTCGAGAACATCGTGATGGAGGGCAGCCGTCGCCTGGAGGAGTGGAACCGCATCAAGAAGAAGGTTCCCTCGGCGGACATGGTCTTCAAGATGGCCACCGCGCCGGGTGAGGGCACCTTTGAGATCTCCCTCAAGCCGATCGAGTGGAACCTGCTGCTGCTGGTCGATGGCACACGGTCGGTGAGCGAACTTGCGGTGGAGGTGCACAGCACCGACTTCGACGTTGCGCGCATCATCTACGGTCTCTTCTCCGCCGGATTGCTCGAGGTCCCCGGCGAAGAGGAGGTCGAGCGTCTGCGCGCAGAACGTGCGGAGCGCGATGCTCGCCGCGAGAAGGCGCGTGCCAGGCAGGCATCCGCGGTGGTGGAGACGGTCGTCGAGGAGACGCCGGTGGCAGAGGCAGGCGAGCCCGAGCCCGAACCCGAACCGCGCGAGTCGACACCGGCCGCGGCCGAGGTCGCCGATGAGAGCCCCGCTCCGGCCGGGGTCGAGGGGCCGGCGCCTGAGGTGCCTGAGTTCCTATCGGTGGGCGCCGAGACGCCCAGTGAGGATGACATGGCGGTCTTCACCGAGATGATGGAGGCCGTGCTTCTCCCGCAGGAGACACCCGGAGAGTCCGCTCCCCAGGCGGCAGCGCCCGAGCAGGCACCCGGCTTCGAAGAGCCGGTGGTTCCGTACGTGCCGGATGCGCTCGACCAGTGGACCGATGCGATGCTTCCTGCCGAGACTGCCGAGGCGGAGACCTATGCCGGTCCTGCTCCAGGGCCCTCCGACCAGCAGATCCCACCTGCCGAGGAACTGGCGTATCCTGATCTCGGCGCGTTGTCCCCGGCTGAGATGGGCGACATTCCCGCGCCGCCCGTGGCAGAGGTGGCACCGCTGCCCGAGGGATTCGTTCCGACGGGTGATTACGAGACCGATCTCCGTACGCTCGGCCTGGGTGAGTACCCCTCGGAACTGCTGGAGCCGGAGGCGGTGAGCGAGAGCCGCGAGCCGATGTCGGAGTTGGACACGGAGTCGTACTTCTTCGAAGCTGAGGCCGAGCCGGCGGCGGCGGCCGCACCGGCGTCCGGGGCTCCGTCCGAGGCCGAAGCCCCGGCTATCGACGTGGAGTCCGGTGACGACTGGGCGCGATTCGTAGAGTCGATCTCTGAAGAGACTGCCGAGCCAGAGCCAGCCGCGTCGACTGCTGCCGAGATCCCCTCAGCGGAGGTGAGCGACGACCTTGACTCACTGCTGGAGTCGCTGTCCGCACCGGGTGAGGAACCTGCCGGGATCATCTCATCAGGTACCGATTTCGGTGGCGGTGAGGAGCCCGGAGAGTACATCTCCACCGACTCCTTCCTTGCCGAGTTCGATAGTGGTGCGGGGTTGAGCGGTGGGCTCGGGGATGAACTGACCGCGCTCACGGGTGGCGGTACCGGACGTTCCCGGCCGGCTGCTACCGTCAACTCGATTCCCGAGCCAGGCGAGGGCGGCAAGCTGCACAGGGACCAGGCGGTCGACCGGGAGCTGCTTGAGAAGATCATCAAAGGTGTCGAAGACCTCTAACACGGGACGGAGTACGCATGCAGTCGGTCAAAGTCGTCGTCACCGGTCCGTTCAACGCCGGCAAGACGACCTTCATCAAGGCGGTCAGCGAGATCACGGTGCTCTCCACCGAGCGCCAGATCAGCGACACCTCCGGTGAGGGAAGCGGTGAGACCACCGTAGCGATGGACTTCGGCCGCATCACGGTCTCTGACGATGTGGTGCTCTACCTGTTCGGGACCCCCGGGCAGGAGCGGTTCTCTTTCATGTGGGAGACCCTGTCCGAGGGCATGCTCGGATTCGTGCTTCTGGTCGATGCCGAGGATCAGGACTCCTTCGAAGACGCCAAGTCGATGATCGCGTTCTTCCGTGGCATGTCCGACGTGCCGTTCGTGGTGGCGGCCAACAAGGTGCCGGCAACCGATATCAAGACGCTTCGGCAGGTCCGCTCGGCGATCTCTCTTGAAGACGCCATACCCTTGCTTCCCGTCGATGCCCGTGACAAGGAGAGCGTCAAGGCTGTCCTGCTGGGTCTGCTGTACCGGATCCTCGACAGCATGGACTGAGGTTCGGATGGACGAGCGCTACTACATCGCCGGGGGGCTTGCGCTGCTCCTGCTGGCGCTTGTGGTGTATCTCTTCGACTCTGTGGATCGCTACCGCCGTGCGGTGAGGAAGGCCCGTCAGGGGGCAGGCACATCCGACGGGGAGGGCGAGGCGAAGTACATCACCGAAGGGGACCGGGCGAGCATGGCGCTTTCCGGCGGTCAGGACTCAGGGGATGCGGAGGCGTCTCAGGGTGCGGATGAGGCCCACCCCAACGCGGCGGAGCGCATCGCCGATCTCTACCACAGCCTCGAGGGTATCGATGCGCCGGAGCTTTCACCAGCACCTGTGCCCGCGCCGCCCGCAGAGGTTGTTCCGGCACCGCTTGCCGATCCGCTCGCTGCATACCTGGAGTCCGAGCGCGTGTCCGCAGAAGCGCCGGTGCCCGAGGAGCCGGCGCACGCGCACGTGTCAGGGCCGATCGCGTCGGGTTCCGGAGGTGACGACTTCGCCGAGTTGATGAGCGCCCTCGAGGCGATGGGGCCGGCCGACGCCATCGCGGAGCCCACGCCGCGCGAGGCCGCTCCAGAGCATTCCGTTCCCCGACAGGCCGTCCCGACCGCATCGGCACACGCACCAGGCGGCTCGCTGTCCGACGAACTCGAGCGGCTCATGGCCGCTGCGGAATCACAGTCCGCACTCCTGCCCCCCGAGGTTCACGAGCGGAGCGCCGAGAGCACGGAAGCGGCCGAACCTGAGCCTTCGTTCCAGCCGCCACCACTGCTTCCGCCGCTTTCCGTGGGACAGGCGCTCTCAGCGCCGTCAGTCGAGATCCCTCCTGCAATGCCCGCAACTGCGCCCGAATCCGCTCCCGCACCCGCGTCGGCCGCTTCGCCCGCACCTGTTCCCACACCAGCGCCGGTCACCGTACCGGTCTCTCCCGCTGCGGGCACATCGGCCGCCGAGTCAGCTCCTGCCGCGCCAGCTCCCGCCGCCTCGGAGCCCGAGTACTCGCTGGTCGCCCCGGTTGAGCTGCAGTTCACCGGTGGCGGAGGACGCGTCGGCGTCAAGCCCGGTACGCGCAGCTACGCTGAGTTCCAGCGCCTTGCCGGCATCA
>CAZOSR010000092.1:0-7684 GCA_964582445.1 uncultured Coriobacteriaceae bacterium
AAGTGCTGCGCGTAGGGAAAGACCGCCACCTCGAACGGCCTCGGATCGAGCATTCCGCGCCCGAAGGTGTTGGCGCACAGCGAGATGTCCTCAAGCGGAATCTTCAACGCCTCAGCCATCTCACCCGGATCGAAGATGAGGCCGAACGGCTTGGTGGACTGCTGCAGATCGCTGCCGTAGTCGACCGAGAGGTTGCCTTCTACCCATACACGCTGGTCGAGCGGAGTGCGCACGCCGCTCGTCATGTCCGCAACGAGCGACAGGCCGTTGCCGGTCTTCTCGCTCGTCATCTCCACGATGACCTCACCGCGATACGATGTCGAGACCACCGAGTGCGAGGTGCTCGGCAGCGCGAATCCGCTGGCCGGATCGTAGCTCGGCGCATTGCTCTCGTATTCTTCGATGATCCACGACAGCAGTCCGGTCTCGGCGTTCTCAGCCATCAGGTAGAACTCCACCCTGCTACCCCAGAACACGTTGGTGTGCACGTTGAACGCGCTCACGATCGCACAGGGTCGCGCGGGCGTGTCCGCGAACATCGCCGAAGGGTGCAACCGATAGCCCGGCGGCAGAAGCCTCCCGGCGGCGTCCGGATCGGTGACCTCGAAGGCGAGGAAGACCGCGTACGGCTCCACGATGAAGCTCATGTATGGATCGGTGCGTGAGCCGTGCTCGACGATGCGGTTCTGGAGCCAGCGGGGCAGTCGACGGAGGAACGGCATGCCCTGGACGCGCATCGCCACCGTGCTCGGCACGACCGACTTCTCGGTATTCCTCACGTAACGCCGAAGGTCCACAGGTTGCATGGCGATGATGTCCCCTCCTGTGAAACACGCTGACATGATCGAGTCTGACGGTGCGTTGGTGCTCCGTCTACTGCCTCCGCCTGAGACCCGCCTCGAGCTCCCCGGATTCGTCCATGAGCTCGACGCCTGCATGGAGCCCCGTGCCCTCGAACACCACGGAGTCCCCTCGGCTCAACCTCACGCCGATAGTGGCGTCAAGACTCTCCCACACCGTGCCGTCCATCGCGCCGAGCACCGGCGAGCGGAGCTCCCCGGGATGCGCCCCGTCCACGGTGAGCTCAAGCGTGAGACCGGCGCGGGCGAGGCTCATCCGCGCCTGCCCCTCCCGGATGGAGAACGCGCGCATCTTGGCGCCGTTGTAGGTAGTGAACCGGTAGAGCTCCCCGTCGTGCAGCACGCCCACGATGTAGCCGACGAACGATCCGCCGAGCCATGGGATGCGCGCGACCGATATCGTGACCGAGGTCCCTGGCGCGCCGAAGTGGTTGCTCTGCGCCCAGACCCACGCGCTCGGGAACGACCGGCCCCAGTCCTTCTCAACGTAGCCGCGGGCGCCGTCGAAACCGAGGGCGACACCGTCGATCTCCAGCTCACCGTCTACGCTGTGATCCAAGCCCAGGACCCCGTGGTAGGTCTCCATGAACGGCACGAACCGGTACCAGCCCATGATGCCGGGCGACAGCGGCCTCACCGGCCAGCCGATCCAATCGCCGAAGCGCAGCTCGCCCGCTATCCGGCCAGCCACGCCCTCGGCATCAAGCCATGCACCCTCCGAGGAGAACCGGTTGGGCCCCACCTCGATCTCGAAACGGTCCGGCGCGAATCGGAACTCATCGGCCGGGTACTCCCAGTACACCGTGTGGCCGCCGGCACGGATGAGCTGTACGAACGCGTGAGAGCCGGCGCCATCCGGCGTGAGAGAGATCCCGGGGATGAGCGCAATGGCGTGCTGTGCGCCTGCATTCACGCACTTGAAGTACCAGCCCTCGAAGTAGCCCTGCCGCTTGGGGCCGTCTTGGTACCAGTCGGGATGCCACAGCTTCGAGGCCCGATGACGGAGTGGCGCCGAGGGTGCGGTTGCGGCAAGCAGGTCGCTCATGGTGACGTATCCTTCGGCCGACGGCGGTGGTCACACAGAGTGTTCCCGAGCAGAAACCACGCCAGCGCCAGGGCGCCCGGGAGTGAGGGCCCGCAGGTCCCTCGAGCACACCGCGTGTGCCATCGGACGCCACCCCGGCACGCCCTCGTGTACCGGCGATGGAGGCCTTGCCATATAGTGGGGTGGTGGGCGTGGGGTTCTGATGGTCGATTCTGCGCTCAGGATGGCCGCAGACCGAGGGGAGCACCCTATGCCTGGCCCACGCTCGCGCACGTCTCGCGCACTCTCATTCCTGCTCGCGTTCTCGCTGGTGTTCGCGATGGTCCCTGGCGCACTGGCCGAGACCCCCGTCGCGATCCCGGATGGGGCGCCGGGCGCCATCACCTCCGTATACGGAGCCGAGATCGACGCGCACCTCGGCTACGATGTGGCATGTGACGGAGACATCGTGGCTATCGGTGTTCCTGACGCCTCATCCGGTGGAGAGGTGGCGATCTACCGCCGTACGGGTGCGGGCCTGGAGCTCCAGGCGACGATCGTGGGTCCCGATGGAGGCGATTTCGGGTACTCCGTCGACATCTCAGGCGACACGCTTCTCGTCGGTGCGCCCCTGGTGAACAGTGCGGACGGCAGGGCGTACTTCTACAGGGAGACCGACGGCTTGTGGTCGCTGGAGACCTCGATAACGGGTGCGGCTGCCCGCGTGGAGCGTGCGGGCTCGGACGTCTCGGTCGAAAGCACGACCGCTGTCATCGGCAGCCCTGGATTCATGACCAATCGCGGCATGGCTACCTTCATGAGCGATCTGGGGGACGGATGGGTCGTGACCGGCGCATACGCATCGGCCAGCAGTGGTGATTACATGGGGAGATCGGTAGCTGCCGCGAACGGGAGCGCGCTCGTGGGAGCGCCCGGATACCTGACCTCACGCGGCGTTGGCCGCTACTTCACGTGGGATGGGATCACGTGGGGACTGGCGAGAAGCATGGTCGGCCTCACCGGCGATCAGCTGGGCTACTCAGTGGCCATGCAAGGTAGCGTGGCGGCCCTCGGCGCGCCAACGTCCGATCGGGGTGCCACGGATTCGGGCTACGTCCTTGTCTGCGAACTGCCACTGATGACGACCAGCGTCGACGTCGAGCCCGAGGGTGACCGTGTCGCGAACGACCTCTTCGGTTCGTCGGTATCGATCGACAGCGGCGTGCTCGCGGTCGGCGCTCGCGGCTATGCGGGCACTGGCCGCGCGGTGACGTTCGTGGGCGGTGGCACCTCCTGGGCGCAGAACGGGGCCTTCACCTCGCCTGACACCTCGACGAACTTCGGGACATCGGTATCGAATCTTGGCGGCAACATCATCGTCGGCGACCCATACAACGACCGTGCCTTCAAGGACGGTGGAGCCGCACATGAGTTCTCCTCGGACTGGTTCGTAGGGGCCGAGGACACCACGCTTACCATCCCCGCGCCCGGGGTGCTGGCCAACGACTACGACGCCGACGGGGATCCACTCGAGGCGTACGTGGTGAACGATGCGGCTCACGGCGATCTGATTCTGGAAGCAGACGGCAGCTTCATGTACGTCCCCGACCCGGACCACGAGGGATTCGACTCGTTCACCTACCGCACGTACGACGGCTCGACGTACTCAACCCCAACCGTGGCGTCGGTCTACCTGACGCCGGTGAACGACGCGCCCGAGTTCATGCAGTCAAGTCCCACAACGGTGACCTGCAGTGAGGATGAAAACCCCACGTCGTTCACGCTCACGCTGGACGTGGACGACCCGGACGCGGGCGACACGGTTGTCTGGGGCATCAGCGCACAGGCAACGCACGGGACCGCATCCGTGTCCGGCACGGGTCTCTCCAAGTCGATCTCCTACAGCCCGGACGTCAACTACAACGGCATGGACAGCTTCGTGGTCCGCGTCAACGACGACGCACGTGTCTATGCGTACATGACCGTCGACGTGATCGTCGATCCCATCAACGATCCACCTGCTTTCGATCTCTCGGCCTCCTACACCGCCCCTGAGGATGCGGGTCCAAGGACCGTCCCGAACATCGCCACCAGCATCACTCCCGGAAGCTACAGCTACTGGACATCGATCGCCGGACGACCCGTCTACGTGACGGAGCCCATAGCCAATGAGGCCGGGCAGACCCTCTCCGCGAACACCGTCAACGACAATCCGGCGCTGTTCACCGTCCAGCCGAGCATCTCGGTGACTGGAACGCTGACATTCGAGCCGGCACCGAACGCCTACGGGTCCGCGACGGTGAGCTATGGCATCACCGACGATGCGACCGCTGGCGCGCCCGGGTCGATCACCACCACCAAGACGATCACGGTCAACATCACGGCGGTGAACGACGCACCGGTGGGCGGTGCCGACTCATATGCAGTCGCCGAGGACGAGAGCGTCGTCATCGGGCAGCCGGGCCTGCTGCTCAACGACACCGACGTCGAGGCCAGCCCGCTGACCGCCCACCTCTACGAAGACGTGCCGGATGGCTCGCTGTTCATGTTCGAGAACGGCTCGTTCATCTACTCGCCGCCGGATGGTTGGTCCGGTATCGAGACGTTCACGTACAGGGCATACGACGGCGCGCTGTACTCGGAGCCCGTAACGGTGACGATCGACGTCGGCGCCGTGAACGACATGCCCGTGATCGATCAGGGCGGCACCGTCTCGGCTACGTGTGATGAAGACACGTCCGTGGATGTGACGCTCACGGCGAGTGATGCCGACGGCGATGCGCTCACCTGGACGACCGTGACGCGACCTCACGATGGTGCCGTCTCGATCATCTCGGCGGATACCACCGCTGTGGTGACCTACACGCCCGCCGCCGATTTCTTCGGCACCGACGCCTTCACGGTGCAGGTGGCGGATGGAAGCGGTGGCACCGACCTCATCGTCATGCAGATCGAAGTGGCCCCCGTGAACGACGCACCGATGGCCACGGGCGACGTCTACGAAGTCGCCGAGGGCACGGCGCTCACGACCACCGCACCCGGAGTCCTCGGCAACGACACCGACCTCGACGGTGACACCCTAAGCGCCGTCCTCGACGCGGATACCACCCATGGCGAGTTGACGCTCGATGTGGACGGTAGCTTCACCTACGAGCCGGCAGCCGACTGGTCCGGCACAGACACGTTCACCTACCGCGCTTCGGACGGCGACCTGCTGTCTGACCCGGTCGAGGTCACGCTCGACGTGCGCTCGTTCCACACCGCCTACACTGCGGTCGAAGGACGCGACCGGTTCATGACCGCCGTTGCAGCGTCGCAGCTGGCATATCCAGACTCGGCAGATGCCGTCGTCATCGCTACGGCGTACAACTGGCCTGACGCCCTCGCCGGCTCCGGCCTCGCTGGCGCGGTGGATGGACCGGTGCTGCTCACGCGACCGGACGGCCTGCCCTCCGAGACGCTCCTTGAGGTGCAGCGGCTCGGTGCGACGAGGGCCTACGTGCTCGGCGGAGAAGCGGCGGCCTCTGCTGCGGTCCTCGGTGCGCTTGAAGCCGAACTCGGAGCGGGCAACGCCATCCGCATCGGCGGCGCCACACGATATGAGACCGCCGCGCTCGTCGGTGCCGAGACGATAGCCCAGCTCGGTGCCGAATGGGACCACACAGTCATGCTAGCCACCGGCGTCGACTTCCCCGACGCCATCTCTGCGTCGCCTCTCAGCGCTGCCGCGGGATGGCCGATACTGCTGGTGCCGTCTACGAGCGCAGACACCGCACTCGCAGCGGAGCTCATCGCGCTGGATGTCGAGCAGGCTGTCATCCTGGGCGGTGATGCATCGGTGCCGTTCTCCACCGAGAAGGACCTCGCGGCCGCCGGTATCACGAGCGAGCGCATGGCTGGGTTCGACCGCTACGCTACCTCGACGGCGATCGCATCGTATGGAGCGACTCACGCTGGCCTCTCCTGGGAAGTGGTGGGGATCGCGACCGGTCTGGACTTCCCGGATGCGTTCGCCGGAGGGATCGCCTGCGCGCGTCGTGGCGGAGTGCTCGTGCTCAACCCCTCGGACCGGGTGACCGACTCACTGCGAAGCACGTTCATCGAGCACCGTCCGCAGATCGATGAGGTCCTCTACTTCGGCGGCACCGCCGTCCTCACGCAAGACGTGCGCGACATGGTACGCAACATCCTGCGCTAGGAGCACACGACAACTCGCTGTTCCCAGACTCCGGTGGTTCAACCGGAGTCTGGGAACAGCGATGGAATCGGCAGGGTCGGCGGGTGTCAGCTAGGCTGACTCGTCCTATCCGATCTCCCCGTCCGCCCGACGCCCCTTCGCTTCCTCGCGGACCGCCTCGGCCCCCTTCTGCAGTGTGCTCGCCATGAGGAAGCCGGCGAGCAGGATCGCGCTGGCGACCATCTCGGCGAAGTAGAGTCCCTGCGTTGCCCCAGCGCGCGCCATCGAGCCGGCCCCGGCGATTGCAAGGGTGCCGATGATGATGAGCACGTTGGCCCACACACGATACCGATACGCCTTCTTGGGCCAGAAGCGGATGATCGAGTATGTCGACCCGCCTACCAGCAGCAGCGTGCCCGGGATATTGAAGGCGAGGGACATGATGCGCGGGAACGAGCCTGCCGAGCCCAGGCCCGCGCCGCCCACCACGATGCCCGGCTGCAGCGCCTCGTAGTGAAGCTCGGTAGTGAACGCCCCCCACAGAAAGACCGCGAGCATCACCAGGTTGAAGGTCAGATAGGCGTGCCCCCAGATACGCTTCCGGGTCACGAGATACAGCGTGCCGAGCCCCAGAAAGCCCACCATCGACGCGGCGAAGACGATGTAGAAGCGGTAGACGGTGGGGTCCCAGTTCTGGGTGAACTCCGAGTAGAACTCCATGAAGGCGGCCACGGCGTAGAGCAGGAAGCCAAACGCCCAGGCCAGCTGGTGCGGCTTGCGGCGCTGATACCACTGCGCAACGAGCAGGCCCACGTATACGAAGCCGATGACCGCGGTGATCAGTGGCCACCAGTAGCTACCCCAGAACTCCATGGCTCCCCCTTGAAGTCGTGGCATTACGCCTTGCCCCATCATCTGTCAGGCATCAGCAACGCGCAACGGTACGTCACGCTATCATCAAGGCCTGAAACCAACGCGTGCTGCATGGAGGTCCCATGAAGAAGGCGGGAGTCTGGATCGGCGTGGGCGCTGGCGTGCTGATGCTGTTGTGGGTCGCGATGCACTTCATGCTGACCACCATCAATCCCGAACAGGAATCACCGGCGGGGCACTTCCAGAGCGCCTGCTGGGCCTGTCACATGACACTCGAGTCGGCGGAGATCATCGAGTAGCCCGCCGCCGCCTCGCATCGGGAGATACCCACTCAACCGCTTCCAAGTGCGACGACAGGTGCGCTCGCACGTCACAGACACCTCGCCACATCCCGCAGGAACACGGCCGTGGCCACCACGAGTTCGGGGTCCGCAAGCGCGGGCATGTCGGACGCGGTGTGTGCGACCTCGGCAGCGATCGCGGCAAGACCGGTCGAGGTCACCGCCATCGCCGGAACCGAGCGCATGGCGAATACCATGTGATCGCTCATCGGCCAGGAGGGTCCCTCGACGACCGATGCATGGCCGCTGGCGACTGCCATCACCGTGTCCCTGAGCCCGTCGGGACCGCTGTAGAACGAGATGGCGCTCAGGTCTCCGATGCGCCCTGCCGCATCGATGTTGATCGCAAGCTCCACATCCCCAAGCGAGTCGCCATAGGCATTCAGGTACGCCACCTCGCCGTACGCCG
>CAZOSR010000093.1:0-7655 GCA_964582445.1 uncultured Coriobacteriaceae bacterium
TGCACGTGCTCAACTACGGCAAGACGATCACCGAAGGAACGCCCGCCGAGGTCCGCGCCAACGAGCAGGTCGTGACCGCCTACCTAGGGAGCAGTGCATAGACCATGGCGATGCTCACGGTAGAGAATCTCGAGGCCTCGTACGGTGCCATCCGCGCGCTGCACGGCATATCGATCGACGTGACCGAGGGAGAGCTGGTGGCGCTCCTCGGCGTCAACGGCGTGGGGAAGTCGACCACGCTCAAGTCCATCATGGGCGTGCTGCGCCCGGTCAAGGGCACCATCACGTTCGACGGTGCCGAGATCACGAACAAGACCCCCGAATCCATCGTGCGTCGCGGCATCTCGCTCGTACCCGAGGGACGCGAGATCTTCGGCGCGCTCACGGTGGAGGAGAACCTCCGTCTGGGTGCGTATGTCGGCTACAAGCGCGACCGCTTCCTGGCGGATCTGGACGAGGTCTTCGAGCTGTTCCCGATCTTGAAGGAGCGCTTCCACCAGGCCGGTGGGCTCCTGTCCGGCGGCGAGCAGCAGATGCTTGCCATCGCACGGGCCCTGATGGGTCATCCCAAGCTGATCATGCTCGACGAGCCGTCACTGGGCCTGTCGCCCGCACTCACCGATCAGATCTTCGAGCTCATCCTCGGGCTCAAAGAGCGCGGTTCGACCATCCTGCTCGTCGAGCAGAATGCCGAGCGGGCGCTGGAGATCGTCGATCGCGCCTACCTGCTTGCAAACGGTGTTGTCGAGCACTCGGGTACCGCGGCTGAGATCCAGCGCCAGGTGGACGTCGCCTCGGTCTACTTCGGCGATACGACCGCTGCCGACTCCTGTGAGGTGACGCTGTGATCGACCTCGAGTTCCTGATCAACACGTTGTCACTCGGTAGCCTGTACGCGCTGCTCGCACTGGGGTTGGTCCTGGTGTACGGCATTCTGAAGCTCGTCAACTTCGCGTACGGCGAGTACCTGATGGTGGGCGGATACGCGATCTACCTCTCGGCCACCTACTGGTCGGCTCCGTGGTGGGCCACTCTGATCCTCGCGGTACTCGGGGCTGTGGTCGTGAGCTACCTCACCGAGCTCGTAGCGTTCCGCCCGGTGCGGAGCAAGTCCCCCAACGCGCTCATCATCACGTCGTTCGCCGTCAGCATGTTCCTGCAGAACATCGTGCTGATCCTCATCTCGTCACGTGCGCGCCCAGTGACGCTGCCGTTCTTCTTCTCCAAGACGGTCACGTTCATGGGGGCAACGACCCCCGTGCGCAACCTTGTGATCATCGGCGTCACGGCGGTGTTGCTCATCGCGCTGTCGCTCGTGATGAAGAAGACGGTCCTGGGCATGGCGATGCGCGCCGCTGCCGACCAGTTCACCACCACGCGCTTGATGGGGGTGCCCGCCAACCTGGTCATCTCGGCGGCCTTCGTGATGAGCGGTCTTCTTGCAGGTGTGGCGTCGATCTTCTGGGTCAGTCGTTCGGCATCGGTCGACCCGCTCAGCGGGGCCGCGCCACTGCTGATCGCGTTCATCGCGGTGGTCATGGGCGGCATGCACAGCACGGTCGGCGCCGTGGTCGGTGGCTACGTGTACGGACTGATCTTCAACCTGCTGAGCATCACTCTGCCGGCGAGCATGATCAGCTATCGCGACGCGTTCATGTTCGCGCTCGTGGTGCTGTTCCTGCTCTTCAGACCGGAGGGAATCGTCAAAGGCGGCTATACCGAGGAGCGTGTGGGATGAGCCTGATCGAAAACATCACGGCGTTCTCGCGGCGCCACTCGACGTTGCCGCTCCTCATGGTGCCCATCGTCATCGCTGGCATCCTGATAAGCCTGTTCGGGTCGCGCCTGATGATCGACGTCTTCACGTTCTTCTGCATCAGTCTCTGCCTTGTGCTCGGTGCCCAGATGCTGATCGGCAACGGTGGCGTGCTCTCGTGGACCCACGTCGGGTTCGTTGGCATCGGTGCGTATGCCACGGGCATCCTGGCAACACCCCCGCAGGTGAAAGACATGGGTGTGCCCAACATGTATCCGTTCCTGGTGGACATCAGTCTGCCGGTCTTGCCCTCAATCCTGTTGGGTGGGCTGATCGCGGCGCTGTTCGCCGCGGTGATCGGATATCCGCTGATGCGACTGAACGACTTCGCAAGCGTCATCACGCTGTTCGCCACCCTCGTCGTGATGCACGTGGTGATGACGCAGTGGGACAACGTCACGAACGGGCCGCGGACGTTCTTCGGCCTGCCCAACTGGACCACGCTCACGATTGCGCTCATAGCGGCGCTGCTCGCGATCGGCCTTGCGTACTACTTCCGTGAGTCAGGGCTCGGGCTGCGCCTTCGCGCGACCCGTGACGACCGCTACGCGGCTGCCGCCATCGGCATCAACATGATCAACGTGCGCTACCTCGGCTTCGTCCTCTCGGCACTGGTGGCCGGGCTGGCAGGCGGTCTGTGGGCGCTGTACATCACCTCGTTCTCGCCAAAGGCCTTCTACATGGCCGAGATGTTCATGCTGCTGTCCATGCTCGTCATCGGGGGCGCGGGAAGCGTGTCGGGCGCCACGGCCGGAGCCGCCCTCGTGACGGTCGCCAGGGAGTTGCTGCGCCAGACCGAGGCATCCATCAACAACGCCCATGTGCTGCCGTTTGAGGTGTACGGACTCGCGCAGCTCGTGATGGCCGTCGTGATGGTGGTGGTGCTGATCTGGCGGCCTGGCGGGGTCGTCGGTGGCCAGGAGCTGCGGCTGCCGCGCTTTGGTAAGAAGTCCCTCGCATCCAAGGAGGTATGAGAATGGCTGAACTGACCCGCGACAAGGCGTTCTTCGGGTTCTCACCCGAGAATCAGGCCGTGCTACATGCGCAGTTGGGCGAGAAGCTGCATCTCACCACGCACGACTGCTTCAGCGGCCAGCTGAAGACCACGGCTGACACGCTGGAGACGCTTGACTGGTCGATCACCAATCCCGCCACCGGCCCCATCTACATCGAGGGCGTCAAGCCGGGTGACGTGTTGAGGGTCGACCTTCATGAGGTCAAGGCGCATGGTCCCTCGGTCATGGTCGCCGTGCCGAACGTCGGTGCGCTCGGACACCTGATCACCGAGGAGGAGACCGTCATCGTCGAGCACAAGGACGACACGGTCGTGTACAAGGATACCGTTGTGGTGAAGCAGAAGCCGATGCTGGGTGTGATCGGCGTAGCGCCTGCCGAGGGTACGGTGCCCAACTCCACACCGGGCCCGCACGGCGGCAACATGGACTGCACCCTGATCACGAGCGGCTCCAAGCTGTACCTCACGGTTGCCGTGGAGGGTGCGCTCTTCGGGTGCGGCGACATGCATGCCGTGATGGGTGATGGCGAGGTCGTGGTATGCGGTGCCGAGACCCCCGGTGAGGTCACGCTTACGCCCGAGTTGGTCGACATTCCGGGGCTGCCAACGCCGTTCTTGGAGAATGACGAGATCGTGGCTGTGATCGCTTCGGCGGAGACCACGGATGACGCGTACAAGCTGGCGCTCGATATGATGCACGGCTTCCTGACAAAGATCGCCGGGATCCCGGTGAACGACGCGGCGATGCTGATGAGCCTGGTGGGCAATCTCAAGTTCTGCCAGGTGGTGGATCCGCTGCTCACCGTGCGTTTCGAGTTCCCCAAGAAGGTGCTCGCCGACTACGGGTACACGCTGCCCGAGTAGGACGGATCGTCCTCGTCTGAGCGCGCCCGCTCGCGGGGCGTGCGTGAAAGAGCCCTGTAGCATACCGCCTCCGGCTGGTCCGGGGGCGGTATGCCATCCATACGTCCATCGTGACAACGGGTACATTCAGGACGGTTCATGTATGCCAGAATGGATGCCGTTCCGATCGGCGTGTTGCGGCTTTCGCGCTGCAACCCGTGTGTGCGGGAGGATGCATGGGCGATTTGGGGATCGACCAGCCGGAGTCGTACGGCCACCTGTCGTTGCTGTTCGACGTGAGCCTGGAGCTCGCAGAGTCCCTGGACCTCGAGAGTGTGCTTCAGGCTGCAATCGGTGGCGCGGTGCGCGTGCTTGGGCAGTCCAGCGGAGCGATCTACCTGCTTGATGGCGATGGCGTCCGGCTGGGCGCCACCGTGCCCACGCTTCCACCGGGACATGCGCATCTGATCGGAGTGCAACCGCTGGCTGATCA
Organism: uncultured Coriobacteriaceae bacterium; assembly: GCA_964582445.1. Lineage (GTDB taxonomy): Bacteria > Actinomycetota > Coriobacteriia > Anaerosomatales > Anaerosomataceae > Anaerosoma. Next base: position 4,168 of record CAZOSR010000093.1, read on the forward strand.
CCCGCACATCGCCCGCGCGCTGGAGACGCGGGAGCCGGTATTCGTTCCTGATGTAGGCGCTGAAGTCCTCACTCAAGCCGAGGCGGATGCCATCAAAGACCGGGGACTCGTGTCGCTGTTCTACGTGCCGATAGTCGCCCGCGCACACTCTGAGGCTGTCCTGATCGTGGGAGGACCGGAGGTGCATCCTGGCTTCAGCGAGGAGCAGGTGGCGCTGTGCAGGATGCTCTCGGCGGAGATCGGTTACGCGATCGCCAATGCCCGGCTGTACCTGGCGGTGGAGTCTGCCGCTCGCGAACTGCGCGGGGCGTACGACGCCACGCTGGCCGGCTGGTCGCGTGCACTCGAGATGCGTGACCGGGAGACGAGCGGTCACACCGACCGATCCGCCGCGCTCGCTGTGGAGCTTGCACGTCGTCTGGGCATCGAGGAGTGCGACCTGGACAACGTGCGGAGAGGCGCGCTGCTGCACGATATCGGGAAGATGGCGGTGCCCGACAGCATCCTGCATAAACCCGGTCCGCTCGACGAGGCCGAGTGGGTGGTGATGCGCAAGCATCCGGAGTTCGCCTACGAGTTGCTGCGCGGGATCGGGTTCCTCTCCTCCGCGCTCGACATCCCGTACTGTCACCACGAGCGATGGGACGGTGCCGGCTACCCGCGGGGTCTCTGCGGCGAGGACATCCCGTTGTGCGCGCGCATCTTCTCGGTCATCGACGTATACGACGCGCTGACATCGGAACGTCCGTATCGCTCCGCATGGACCCAGCGACAAGCGCTGGAGTACATCTCCTCGCAGTCGGGCGCGCAGTTCGATCCGCAGGTCGTCCGGGTGTTCCTCGCGCACGTAGACGGTGAGATGTCCGTGCCGTCATAGTCGCGTGGTATGCTCTCCAGCGATGATTCTGGCAGCCAGGGGGGAGGTTGCATGCGCGTTCTGGTAACCGGTGGAGCCGGTTACATCGGCAGCATCACGGTCAGGCACCTGCTGGATGCCGGGCACTCCGTGGCAGTTCTCGATTCGCTTGAGCGGGGTCATGCGGCGTCTGTGGACCCACGGGCCTGGCTCATCAAAGGTTCGGTCGGCGATCTTTCGGTGCTCGACGATATCCTCCCCGACGTGGATGTCGTGGTGCACTGCGCGGGCTACATAGAGGTCGCCGAGTCGCAGGCTGACCCCGATCTGTACTACCGCAAGAATCTCGCCGAACCGTCGCGAATGCTGGACCGCATGGTGATCCACGGCGTGCGCAAGCTCGTGTTCTCATCCACGGCCGCGGTCTATGGCGTGCCGGAGCGGATGCCGATAACCGAGGACACACCGCAGCACCCCATCAACGTGTACGGGGCATCCAAGCTCGCATTCGAGCGGTTGATCGAGGTGACCTGTGCCACGGGCGCGCTCGATGCTGTGCGGTTCCGGTACTTCAACGTGGCCGGCGCGTGGCCGGACGGGTCTCTGGGGGAGGCACACGAGCCGGAGTCGCACATCGTGCCGCGGCTTCTGCGGACCGCAGCCAGCGGTGGGGGCTCATTCACGCTCTACGGCGACGACTACCCAACGCCCGACGGCAGTTGTGTGCGTGACTACATCCACGTGCTGGATCTGGCCGAAGCGCATCTGCGTGCGGTGGATTACCTGGGTGCGGGCGGGGAGTCGCTCGTCTGCAACCTGGGAAGCGGGCAGGGGTACTCGAATCGTGAGGTCGTGAACTGGTGCTCCGCGGTGGTGGGGCGGGAGATTCCCGTGAAGGTCGGGCCGAGGCGCGATGGCGATCCGCCCACGCTGATCGCCGCCAACCATCGAGCGGCGCAGGTGCTCGGGTGGCGCCCCGAGCGGGATCTGCAGGAGATGGTGCGCGACGCGTGGACGTGGCATACGGCGCATCCAGAGGGCTACAGAGGTGTCCCCGTGGCTGCGGTGCATGCCGAGTACCTGGCGACCCTTCAAGAAGATGGCCCACGGGTCTAGCCTCGCTGACGGCGCTCGACTACAATGGTCGCCGTCGCTTCGGCGGCGTTTCGGGCGATTAGCTCAGTGGGAGAGCGCTTCCTTCACACGGAAGAAGTCACAGGTTCAAATCCTGTATCGCCCACCAGCGACTTCGGAGGCCCCTGCATACGTGCGGGGGTCTCTTGTCATATTCTGTCATGCGGACTGCACAATGCTTGTTAGGTTTGGCGCCGGAGGGAGGGGCCAGTGACGGACGCGGAGACCCTTGCCGCGCTCTTCCACAACGAGCCGGAGACCTGGGGACTCCGTGGTGACCCCTATCTCTGGAGGGAAATGCGCGACGCCGCCGAGCACCTACCCCTTCCGGAGTCTGCGCGCGAGCTCACTCGCGTGATCTCAGCTCTCTACGCTGCGCTAACAGGGTCATCTATGGGCGCAGGCGATGTCCTTGTTGAGCGTTTCACCCACGGGGGCATGTCGAGCGGTATGCTCTCCAGCGAGTACTGGAGGGAGCGGGGACTTCCGATGCTGCAGCAGCGACTGCAGCGCAGGCTGAAAGCGCCCTCGCTCATGAAGAGTTCTTGGCAGGTCGCTACGGCGGGAGAGGCGTTCGCCGCCGCCCAGTTTGCACGCTGCGGTTGGGATGTCTCTGTCCAGTACGGCGCGAACCAGCCTGAGTACGACCTGATGGTGTCGGACGGCGACCGGGTCCTGAAGGTGTCCGTCAAAGCGAGCAAGGACGGCGGATGGGGGCTGACACAGTCCTACATCAAGAACGCGGACTACCACTCAGCTGCTGATGCCTGGGTCGGCAAGCACAGCGGACGCACGATTGTCTGCCTCGTTCAGTTCAGGGACGTCCGGCTGGACCAGATGCCGCGCATGTACCTCGCAACCCCATCGGAGATCGGCCAGTGGCTCAAGCAAGCGGCAGCGGGTCGCGGTGACGCCATCCTGTATGAACGGCATGAGTGGAGCAGCCGCGCACAGGCGGCAGGCACGGTCGATGTGATACCGGAGGCGTGGGTGTTCACAGAGATGAGGCTCAACATGCTTTGGGCGCAAACCTAACCCGCGCATCCACACAGACAGCGCGCCGCATGGCGTAGACTCGGAAGCAAGGCAATCGCCGGCGCGCTGCTGGTGATGCGCAAGAGCGTTAGGCCGAGCCTTGTCGCACGCTCGGAAGCACGTGAGGTATTGACTAGGCGATCTCAACGGGGGTAAATAGTCCTCAGCGACTAGGGATGGAGACGCGTTGCGACTCCATTGGAACCTCTGGGTTCCGCTCTAGACGCTTTTCTCTTTCTGGGGGGGATTGGGGAAGCATGCATATTCTCTATGTGGATGAGTCCGGAGTAGAGGACCTCAAGTCGGGCACATCCCACTTCGTCCTGCTCGGTTTGAGTGTTCCAGCGGAACGCTGGAAGACGCTCGACCAAGCCATCCAGCAGGTCAAGAGCCAGTACGGACTGGCCGACGCTGAGATCCACACAGGCTGGATGCACCGCAGGTACACTGAACAAGAATCCGT
>CAZOSR010000094.1:0-7552 GCA_964582445.1 uncultured Coriobacteriaceae bacterium
GCTGGTTGATCGTGTGGGGGTCGCCAAGCATGAACAGCCGCTTCACGACCTCACCGGGTGTGACGTCGAGCGCCTCAGCGAACTGGGCGACCGTCGAGTTGATGGGAATGGTTATGGCGGTGGTTTCTACGTGCGGCTTCTCGTCGGCCGTGATGTGCGGATGTGCCGGAGCCTCACGCTTGCCGGAAGGCTTCTTGGACTTCTTCTTGCCGCGCCTGTCCTGATCGCTCTGCACCATCTTCGCCGCGTCGGCGATGAGGTTGGTGGTCTGCGCCGGCGCCTGTGCGGCTTCGGCATCCTTGGCCATCTGACGATAGCGGGCAGCCTCCTCGGCCTCAGCCTTCGCCCGCTCCGCCGCGAGCGCGGCGGCCTCGGCGTCGGCCTTCTTGCGGGCTTCGGCGCGTGCAGCCTCCTCGGCCTCACGCCGAGCACGCTCCTCCGCCTCGCGCGCGGCGGCCTCGGCTTCGGATCGCTTCGCCGCCTCCTCGGCAGCCTTTCGAGCCGCCTCTGCCTCTGCACGCGCGCTTGCCTCAGCGGCGGCTCTTGCCGCGGCCTCGGCCTCCCGCTGTGCCTGCTCAGCCGCGAGGCGTTCGGCCTCGGCGGCTGCCTGCGCGGCTGCCTCGGCCTCCATCTCCTTCTGCTTCTCCTCGATGACGTCGTGGAGATCCTTGCGGATCTTGTCGACGTACGCCTCCACCAGCGTTGACGCATGGTTACGGGCGGGAATCTTCAGCCGCTCGAGATGCTCGAGCAACTCCTTTGATGTCATCCCGAACTCCTTGGCGAGTTCGTGTACACGCATGGCAGGCATCAGCGTCACCGTCCAGTTCCCGGGTAGGAGGCTCCACGAATCTGAAGCACATCCTCGAATTCACGTCTCAACCGCTCCACATCTTCCTCGACAAGGCTTGCCCGGAGCGCAGCTGCAAGCTTGTTCTTGGTGACGGCCGCCTCGAAACACGCGGTCGTCACGCACACCGATGCCCCTCGTCCGGGCGCCTTGCCCGACGGATCCACGTGCACCTCGCCATCGGCATCTCGCACGAAGCGCAGGAATTCACGCTTGTCGGCAACGCGGCGGCAGGCAACACAGGTGCGCTGGGGTCTCGGGCGCTGGGTCACGACTCGTCAGACGCCTCCTTCTCGTGCACGCCGCAGTAGCGACTGCCCGGCCGCGCCTGGTTGCGGCAGCGGATACCCGTGCTGGTGACCGCTATGCATCGTCCGTCACCGTCGTCGAGAGTACCGTCGGCGCTGGATACCTGCTCGGCGAGTCCGTTGGAGACCGCCTGGCCGAGGCTCTTGATGTCGATACGCCATCCCGTGAGTTTGGCGGCAAGGCGAGCGTTCTGACCCTCCTTGCCGATTGCAAGAGAGAGCTGGTCATCAGGGACGATAACGGTAGCGGTATGGCTGTCCTCTGAGACGATCACGCGCGCGACCTTGGCAGGCGACAGCGCATTGCCAACGAATGATGCCGGGTCCTCGGACCACGGAACGACATCAATGCGCTCACCACGCAGCTCGGCAACGACCATGCGGACCCGGCTGCCCTTGGGACCCACACAGGCACCCACAGGATCCAGTCCAGGCTCTCTGGAGGACACCGCGATCTTGGAACGCATGCCGGGCTCGCGCGCGACGCTCTTGATCTCCACGATCCCGTCGTAGATCTCGGGCACCTCGAGCTCGAACAGACGCTTGAGCAGATTGGGGTGGGTGCGCGACACGACGATCGAGGGCTCGCTCGACGTCTTGCGTACGTCGATGATGAGGGCCTTCAGCCGCTGGTTGTGTTCGTAGCGCTCGTTCGGAGGCTGCTCGGCGTGTGGAAGGAGCGCCTCAACGCCCTCCCTGATCTTGACGAGCGTGTACCGCGAATCGGACTGCTGCACGGTACCAGTGATGCTGTCGCCGATCCTGTCGGCATATTCCTCGAATATCTGCTCGCGTTCAGCCTCGCGGATCGACTGCGTGATGACCTGCTTGGCCGCCGTGGCGGCATAGCGCGAGATGTCAGAAGGCGTTACATCACGCGCCTCGAAGACGGGCTCCTCCTCGGTCCCTCCGACCGGAACGAGTTCGTAGACGTGAATGCGCCCGCTGTCGCGGTCGATCGACACTGAACAGTCGTTTTCGGTGTCCAGGATCCGTCGGTATGTAACCGCGAGCTGCTCCTCGAGCCTCTCGAGCATGTCCGTCTCGTCGATGTTCTTCTCGCGGGCAAGCTCCCGCAGTGCGTCCATCAGTTCCGAGCTCATCTGCGTGTCCCGTCCCTTTCGGCAGCCGAACCAAAGTCAGCCTTCAGGCGTGCTCGCTCGACGGCGTCGAACGGCACGCGGAGATCCTGCCCGTCAACAGTGAGAATGACGTCCTCGCCGTCCATGCCGCCGAGGTTCCCCGTGAACTTGGCGCGCCCATCGAGGGGAGCGCTGGTGTGCAGCACCACGACCCGCCCCGCGAATCGCTCGAAGTGCTCGCGGGTGCGCAGTGCGCGCTCGATGCCCGGCGACGAGACCTCGAGCGTGTATGAACCGGAAAGGCGCGTGACGGACTCGAGAGCCTCGGAGATCCACTCGTTGGCGTCAGCGATGGTCTGTATATCGATCCCGCCTTCACGGTCGAGGAAGACGCGCACTGCGCGATGGCGCTGCCCTCCGACGACCTCCACGGTCACCAACTCCACACCATTCTGGACGGCCAAGGGCTCCAGAATCGAGATGAGTTCATGCGTGAGATCCATGGCCCTGACCTCCTTCCAGAACAAAAGAAGCGGGGGTAAGCCCACTTCTCACACGGGACGTTTGTCTTTCGCACGGATTGTAGCACAGGGCACGCCGCGGGCAAACGCGCGGCGTGCCCTCAGGAACCTCACTTGCGACTGAGACGACCGGGAGTCCGCAAGCCCTACCAGAGCGCCGCCTTCGACGCTTCGAGCATGTGTGTGAGCGTTTCCACCGCCGCGTCGATCGGCACTGTGTGACGCTCCCCCGTCGCACGGACCTTGAGCTCCACAACGCCGTCGGACACTCCACGCTTACCTGCCACGAGTTGGAATGGCCAGCCGATCAGATCCGCATCGGCGAACTTGACACCGGCGCGCTCGTCACGGTCATCGACGATCACCTCCACGCCGGCGGCAGCAAGCTCGCCTGCGAGCCGTTCCGAGACAGGTGTGACCACCTCATCGCCCGTCGTGAGAGGCACGACCGCGACCTCAAGCGGCGCGACCGAGACAGGCCACGCGATTCCGTGTTCGTCGTGATGCTGCTCGATGACTGCCGCCAGGGACCGTGTGATGCCCACACCGTAGCAGCCCATGATGAACGGGTGCTCCATACCCGACTCATCCATGTAGGTGGCGCCCATAGCCTCCGAATACTTCGTGCCGAGTTGGAAGACCTGGGACACCTCGATGCCGCGAGCGGGCGCAAGGTCCATGCCGCATGCCGGACATGCATCGCCAGGTTCGGCGACGATGAGGTCGGCCCACCCGTCGACCGAGAAATCGCGTCCGGGCATCGCACCAGTGAGGTGCGCATCCGGCTCGTTGGCGCCAACAGTCCACGCGAGTTCGGCCTTGAGTGTCCGGTCAGCTATCACAAGCGTGCCGACCGGGGCCCCAACCGGTCCGAGGAAGCCGCGGTAGATACCGAAGTACGTGAATTCCTCATCGCCGAGCAGTTCGAGGCCCGGAACGACGCGCGCCGCCTTGAGCTCGTTGAGCTCACGGTTGCCGGGAACGCAGAGGAAGACGAGGCCGCCCGAGGCCGTGCGGCCCGCCATCGTCTTCACTGTGTGCATTGCGTCAACGCCGAGGAACACTGCCAGGTCGGCGATGGTGGTCACATCGGGAGTTGCGATACGTTCGAGTGTCTGGGCTGACTGCGCCTTGGGCGTGTACGCTGCAACGGCCTCCGCGGCTTCCACGTTGGCCGCCCAACCGCACTCGCAGTGCACCAGTGAGGCCTCCCCGCTCTCTGCAAGGGCCATGAACTCGGTTGTGACCTTTCCCCCGATCTGTCCCGAGTCGGCCTCGACAGGGCGCCATGCGAGACCGAGGCGGTCGCAGATCCGCCCGTAGGCGGTCGCCATGGCTTCGTAGTGCTCCTGGAGCGAGTCCTGGGTGGCGTGAAAGGAGTACGCGTCCTTCATGATGAACTCACGACCGCGGAGCAGTCCAAACCGGGGACGGATCTCGTCGCGGAACTTCATGTTGATCTGGTACAGAGACACCGGGAGCTGCCTGTAGGACCTGAGCTCGTCGCGCACGGTTGCGGTGATGATCTCTTCGTGCGTTGGGCCCAGGCAGAAGTCCCGTCCCTGGCGATCCGTGAGCCGGGCCAGCTCCGGTCCGTACACGTCCCAGCGCCCGGACTCCTTCCAGAGCTCGGCAGGCTGGACGATGGGCATCAGCATCTCCTGGCTGCCGATACGATCCATCTCCTCGCGCACGATCTGTTCGAGCTTGCGGATTGAGCGCCAGCCGAGTGGCAGGAACGTGTAGATGCCGGCGGCGGCCCTGCGGATCATGCCCGCACGGAGCATCAGCCGATGCGATGCAACCTCGGCATCCACCGGATCCTCTTTGAGCGTGGGCATGTAGAGCTGGGACATCCTGAGCGGCACAGACATTGGGCTCCTCGAAGGAATCGGATGCGGGCGGACGGGCGGCGGATGCTAGCCGATCCCCCGGTCGTCCGGGTGGAGACTCGGAGCGAGTGTGTCGGCCCCGGATGCCAGGGTCATCACCAGGCGTGCCACGAGATCGTGCACGATGATCGTCCCGGTGTTTCCCTGGGCACGGAAGGCGTCCTTGAGGGCGGGCTTCACTGCGGGATCACCGCTGACCTCGATGATCAGGTCGATCTCGTCGGCCTTCGCCCCGAGCACACTGGCGTATTCGGTGTAGAAGATCCCACGCTCCTGGGCGAACCTCGCGCCGGGGCTGTCGGGATCGGTATCAGCCACGCCTGCGATCACGATGTAGGGCAGCTTGCTCAGCGCCTCCAGAAGCGGAGCACCGGTGCGGCCGCCTCCAACCACTGCCACTCTCACGATCTCTTCCGACATGATGACCCCCTTGATGATGGATGGTGGTGATGTACGGCTGAGGATACCGCAGCAAGCGCGGCACGGCGACCCGGCTCAGGGCCGGTCGAGCGACGCGATCTCATCGAACAACGCTGTGACGATCTCTGCCTCTGGAACCTTCCGGACCGGCTGCCCATGACGGAAGACGAGCCCCACGCCTTTGCCGGCTGCCACACCAACGTCCGCGTCCCTCGCCTCACCAGGGCCGTTCACGACGCAGCCCATGACGGCGACCTTGATAGGTGTGTCCATCTCACCGAGACGACGCTCCACCTCGCGAGCGATGGGCACGAGATCGACCTGGCATCTACCGCATGTGGGGCATGAGACCAGCTCCGGTCCCCGGCGTCGGATGTCGAGCGCCGCAAGGATCTCCCACGCAACACGCACCTCCTCCTCGGGAGGCGCGGTGAGGGAGACGCGCATGGTGTCACCGATTCCGTCGTTGAGCAGTACGCCAAGTCCAACCGCCGACTTGACGGTGCCCGACAACGCCGTGCCTGCTTCGGTCACCCCGATGTGCAGCGGATACGGTATCTGGTCCGAAAGGAGCCTGTACGCCTCGATCGTGGAGCGCACCGAAGATGCCTTGGCTGACACGACGATGTCAGTGAAACCACGAGACTCGAAGTGCTCGCAGAATGCGACTGCACTTGCTGCGAGCTTCTCCGGGAGCGGCCAGTCAAGGTCGTGATACTCGGACGCGAGACTGCCCGCGTTGACGCCTATGCGTATCGGGATACCGGCCTCGCCGGCCGCGTCGATCACTGCATCGACACGAGAGGTGTCGCCGATGTTGCCGGGATTGATGCGCAACTTCGCAGCCCCTCGCCGCGTCGCCTCGATGGCTAGACGGTGGTCGAAGTGGATATCAGCGATCACGGGGAGCGGGCTGTGGTCACAGACCGTCTCGAATCCGTCAAGAGCATCTGCCCGCGGGATGGCTACGCGGACGACTTCGCACCCGGCATCGGCAAGCCGCACGACTTGCGCAAGGGTGGCCTCCGCGTCCGCAGTCGGCGTGTTCGTCATCGACTGCACCACGATCGGAGAACCGCCGCCCATTACCACGCCGCCCACGGATATCGGACGCGACTCTCTGCGAATACTCACGACCAGGTCACCCCGCTGGCTCCGGATCCCTCAGTCACCGACACGCTCACAGAGCATACCGGACTATGTCCTGGTACATGATAATGCCGATGAGTCCGAAGAGCAGTACCGTTCCAGCTGCGCTGAACCCCAGAGTCACCGTACGGCTCAGTGGCCTGCCGATGATCCGCTCCACGATCTCCAGGGCGATCTTGCCGCCGTCAAGTGGAGGGATCGGCAGTATGTTCATGACGCCGAGCGACAGCGAGAGCACCGCGATCAATGACGCGTAGGCCAGCGGGCCCCCTGAAGCGGCCTGTTGGGCCATCACCGAAACGCCGATGGGACCGGTGAAGTTGCGGACAGTCCCCGCAGCCGTCGCAGGATCGAACAGGTCTCCGATGACCTGGGAGACGAGCCGGACGTAGCCGAGGCTCATGCCAACACTCTCGAGGATTCCCGGTCGTCGAGGTGCGCCGGACAGATTGACACCGAGATAGCCGTGGCCATCCCGCTCGGCAAGGATCACCGGAAGGTCGATAGTCGACCCGTCGCGGACCACGGTGATCACGGCAGTCTCGCCAGCGTCGGTCCGACTCATGATGGTGAGGAATCGATCGGCGCTATCGAACCGCTCGCCATCGACAGCCACGATCTCGTCACCAACCATGATGCCCGCCATGCTCGCAGGCGAGTCATCACCCACGCCGGAGATGACCGTTGTCGTCTCCATGTACCCGAAGACCGCGAAGAAGGCCGTCAGCGTGAGAACAGCCACGAGCAGGTTCGTGACCACGCCCATGGCAAGGATCACGATCCTCTTGGGGGTGGACTGCCCACGGTAGGTCTTTGAGCGGGCTCGATCCGCGAGTTGCGCTGCAGTCTCAGCATCGGCTGCATCGCTGACCGTCAGCGAAAGGGTACCGTTCTCACGCCGCACGGCCTTCCAGTCCTCAATCGTGTAGAGGAGCGCCTCCGCTCGCTCCTCGTCGACGTCGAGTAGGCGAGCCAGCGAGTGCGCATCCGATACGCCGTGGTCCCGCACCGCGACGAGCGCCTCCCCCACCAGCGGATCCTCCGCACCAGGTTCCATCCCGGCGATGCGTACGTAGCCACCGAGTGGTACGGCGGTCACCCCCCAGTCCATGTCGCGCGCGTGGAACCGGATTGCTGGCCCCGGCAGCCCGACCATGAACTCGTGGACCTTCACGCCGAATGCTCGTGCAGCAAGGAAGTGCCCGCCTTCATGCATGACCACGAGGATCGAGAAGGTGAGGATGCCCCAAAGGATGTTCTCCGCGATGGAAAGGACTTGTGGCATCGGCCACTCCTATCGAGTCGGTTCGTACCGGAGACTCAGCAAGTG
>CAZOSR010000095.1:0-7486 GCA_964582445.1 uncultured Coriobacteriaceae bacterium
CTGATGACTACGTCACGAAGCCGTTCTCGATGGATGAACTCCTCGCTCGCGTCCGCGCGAACCTGCGCCGTGTCCGCGAGCGCGCGGTGCTGGAGAGCGATGAGCCCATAGCAGTGGGCGATCTGGTGCTCGAGCCTTCGCAGTTGCGCATCACCGTGGCCGATACGCCGGTCAAGCTGCGCCTCAAGGAGTTCCAACTACTGCTCGCACTCGCCCGCAATAACGGCCAGCTCATGTCACGTCAGCGTCTTGCCCGTGATGTCTGGGGCTACGAGTTCCTCCCCTCTTCACGAACGATCGACGTCCACATCAGGCGTCTCCGCCAGGCGCTCGAGGAGCGCTCTGCGTTCCGCTACATCCAGACCGTCCACGGCGTGGGCTACCGCTTCGAGCCGATCGCAGCTGTGTCCGATGGCGCCGGAGATGAACACTCATGACCGAGGACCTTCGCTCGCGGATGTCCTCCTATCGTGTGCGTGTGCTGGCTGCCGTCACCGCCGCAGTAGTACTGCTTGCGGCAGCATGGGCTTGGAGCCTGTACGGCCCGCTCGCAGATGCGGTGCTCGAGCGGGAGACGGACTATCTCACAGGAGCCGCGCACTCGGCAGCCCTTGTGGTCGAGCGAACGGATGCCCCGATACAGGACCTCGTCGTGCGCCTCGGCGAGGAGACAGGCCTGCGCGTAACGGTCGTTGGTGCTGATGGTGTGGTGATCGCAGACAGCGACGAGGAACCCTCCGCGCTTGAGAACCACGGGGACCGCTCCGAGGTCGTGGGGGCTCTCGGCGGCGAAACGACCTCCGATGTGCGCAAATCCGAGACACAGGGTGTCGACCGTCTGTACGTTGGCGTACCAGCTGTCCTGCGCGGAGCGCCTGTGGCCGTGCGTGCATCGACCCCCTTGGCGCTCGTTGACGAGGTGACCGGGCGTCTACGGACGACCGGTCTCGTGTTCCTGGTGGTAGCACTTGCGGTCGCCCTCACGTTCGCCTGGCGAATCTCCCGGACCGCGGGCGCACCCGTCGATCGGCTCGCCGAGGCTGCCCGCGCCATGGCCTCCGGCGACCTCAGCTCTCCCGTGCCGGCCACGCGGGGCGCGCTGGCTCCGCTTGCCGAGGCACTTGATTCGCTCGGTCAACAGATGCGCGGACGCATCGCAACGCTCGAGCTTGAGCAGCAGTCACTGCGACTCGCCGTTGATGGACTCAGCGATGCGGTTCTGCTGCTGGACGGTGACACGATCGAAGTAGTCAATCATGAAGCCACGCTGCTCATGCGCGGAGCATCAGCAACGCTCGGGGGGCGGACGTTGAGTGCTGCTGGCCTGCCCGAATCGCTTGCCGCAGCGATCGGTGAGCACTTGCGCGATGACCGACCTGCGACGGTCGACATCGGTCCCGACCCGTATCAGAGGTACCACCGCATACGGACCGTGCCACTCGGACGTGGAACACACGGGCGCCGCGTGCTCGTGGCCGTCACGGATACCACCGAACGTATGCGTCTCGATGCCATCCGGACCGACTTCGTGGCCAACGCCTCACATGAACTCAAGACCCCGAGCGCGGGTATCCTGCTGCTGGCCGAATCTGCCGATGATGCCGCCCGGGATGGCGACCTGGATCAGGCACTCGAGTTCGTGCGGCATATACGCGGTGAGGCCGAGCGCCTCACGAGACTCGTCGCCGACCTTCTTGATCTCTCCCGCATGGAGCGCAGGGCCTCACCGAGCGCGATCGCAGACGTGCGCAAGGCAGTGGATCTCGCCAGTGCAGCCCACCGGCGAGCGGCAGCAGCACGGGGCCTGGAACTGGTGACCGACCTCTCCAGTCTGACAGGTCAGGATATCGTGGCCGTGATCGAACAGACAGACCTCGCTGTCGTGCTGGACAATCTGCTCTCCAACGCCATCGCGTACACCGAGGCGGGCGAGGTCGGCATAGCGGTCTCTGCCTCTGATACCGAGGTCTGCATCACCGTCCGGGACACCGGCATCGGTATACCTGAGGCAGACCTGGAGCGTGTGTTCGAGCGGTTCTACCGAGTTGACCGCGGACGCTCGCGCGAGCACGGCGGCACAGGACTCGGACTTGCGCTTGTCCGCAACGCAGTCGAGCGGGCGAACGGCACCGCGTCCGTCGACTCGCACCTGGGTGCTGGCACGACCGTCACCATCCGACTGCCGCGCGTCAGGTAGCGCCCGGCTCTCCGCTTGCACCCCATCGCGCCGAGATCAACACCATAACCGCCAGCAGGCCGAACCCGAGCAGCCAGGAACCGGCGATGTCGCCGAAGTAGTGCACGCCCAGGTATACACGTGCGAGGCCGATCGTGAGCGCGGCGATCGCGCACGCGGCGGCGCCCGCAACAGCCAGCCTGAGGTCTTTGACGTGAAGCATGATCAGGAACGCGACCACGCCGAAGAAGAGGAGGCTGGAGAGGGCGTGGCCCGAGGGAAAGCTGTAGGACTCGGGCAGTGCGATGCGGGCAACCTCAAGGGCCGGGCGAACTCGTCCAAAGAGCAGTTTCAGTCCCGCACCGAGAAGAGATCCGATCGCGACCGTAAGCACGAGCGTGGCGGACGATGTGCGCCGCCCACCCAACCAGAGCGCGAGTCCCGCCGCCAGTGTGAGCGCAGCCATGCGCGAGAAGTCTCCAAGCCATGATGCCGCGCGTGCCACAGGATCGAGCCACGGCCACGCGATGGCCCGCACATCCGCCGAGAGTGCCATATCGGCACGGACGAATGCAGGCGCGAAGAGCAGCGCCAGACCGAGCGCGATGAAGCCGACGAGCAGCATGCCTGCAACGATGACGAGTACGCCGGGGAGGGGGTCACGCTGCCACGATTCACGACCGCTTCTCAGCACGGCCCTACCCCCCTATCGCTTCGAGGAGGTGTGACGCGACCTGCTTCTTGCGCGACAGCACGCCCGGCATCCACGCCGAACCCGAATGCAGATCGATCCCGAGAGCGCGCTCGGCGAAGCGCACCTTCCCGATCGCGAACACCTCGCTGCCCTCGCGCACCACGTCGGTGACGAGGAGCATCGCCAGATCCAGGCCCCGGCGCGTTCTAAGCTCGTCAAGCGCCGCCGCGAGTTCTGCCGAGCGCTCGCGGTACTCATCCGCGTCCACCGTCTCCACCTGAGCCACACCGATGGCTAGATCGCCGGTACGGTACTCCTTGAGATCGCGGCTCACCGCGTCGGCGGCCGAGAACCCGGCCTGCACCGCTCGAGCCCTGAACATCTCCAGACCGAACTCGACCGCGTCCAGGCCGAGTTGGTCGGCAAGCCGACGGGCCACCGTCCGATCCACATCGGTTGTCGTCGGCGACTTGAGCAGGACGGTGTCGCTCAGGAGGGCCGAAAGCAGCACACCCGCCATCGCGTCTGGTGGAGTCACACCCAGCTCCCGGTATCGCTCAGCCACGATCGTGGCGGTGGAGCCCACCGGCAGGTTGAGGAACAGGATCGGAGAGGTCGTCTGGATGTCACCCACCCGGTGGTGGTCGACGATCTCCATTACCGCCGCCTCCTCGATGCCCGGTGCCGACTGCGATGCCTCGTTGTGGTCGAGCAGGATGACGCGGCGTCGAACACCTCGCGCCAGGTTGCTGCGCGTAAGGATGCCAAGCAGCCGCGACTCGTGATCCACCACGATGGCCTCACGATGCGGGCTGTCGATGAGATCCTCGGCCACCTCGGTGACGAGCGCGTCCGGATCCACCAGCAGTGGAGACGGATCCATGACTCCGCCTACCGAATGACCGAGGTTCACCAGCCGGGCAGTCGCATACGTGTCGTGCGGGCTCGAGACGATCGCGGCTCCCCGCTCGCGCGCGAGATCGAGCACCGCGCCGTCCGGTTCGAAGCCGCCCGTGACGATCAGGCACGCGGCTCCCGCCTCGAGCGCAAGCGGCTGGGTCCGGACACGGTCGCCGACAATGAGCGTGTCACCGGGATGGATGTACGACACCATGGTCCCGGGCTCCATCGCGCCTATGACCACGTGGCCGCTCAGGCGGGTTGCCCCATCACCCGTGGCGATGCGGCCACCCACGACCTCGGCGATCTCTGAAACGGTCATCGGCAGCTTCTCGAAGCCCAGCAGTTCGGTCTCGTTGATGTAGAGCTCGGCGAGGATGCCGTGGTCGAGCAGGCCCCGCACGACGCCGTCACGGTCCACGACCGGAAGCGCCCTCACACCCCGCTCCCGCATCGAGGTCCCCGCGACACGCAGGTTGTCGTCGACATCGATGGTGACAACGTCGGAGGTCATCGCGTCCCGCACGCGAGCATGCACGTGTGCAAGCTCGACCGGCGCATCCACGCCGAAGCGCTCAAGCGTCCAGACGGTCTCTACCGGCATCGGGCCGAGCCTCGCCGGCACGTACACGCCGTCAGGGTCGGTGACGTTCTTCAGGTGTGCGTATGCGACCGCCGAGCAGATCGAATCGTTGTCAGGGTTGCGGTGCCCGAATACGAAGACCGGTCCCATCGCCATCCTTTCACACAAGGCCTCGATCAGCCCTCGACCTTCCGTATCGGAGCGTACCCCAGAAGCAGGTTCTTCGTCCCGCCATCCGGGAAGGTGATGCTGACCTTGTCGCCATTCACGGCCTGTACCACGCCGCGGCCGAAGACCTTGTGATCCACGATGTCCCCAGTGACGAGCTCGGGCCGCTCCTCGGCCTTTCGCTGTGCGCGGGCCCCGGAACCGAAGACCCGGCCACCCTCGGATGCCCCCGTCCGTGATGACGCGCCCCAGCGTACCGACCCGCCGCGATCACCTCGGCCCCGCCCCGGTGCCGAAGACCCGAAACCGGCGGAGCCGACGCCCTCCAGCTTCAGATGCTCATCCGGGATCTCACCGATGAACCTGCTCGGGTGGTTGTACTGCGTCTGCCCGAAGAGCATGCGCGAGGACGCGTGCAGGATGTACAGTCGCTCTCTGGCCCGCGTGATGCCGACATAGCAGAGGCGGCGCTCCTCCTCCAGCCCGGTCGGCTCGAAGATCGCGCTCGCGTGCGGGAAGATCATGTCCTCCATACCGGGCAAGAACACCACCGGATACTCGAGCCCTTTCGCTGCATGAAGTGTCATCATCGTCACGGCCCGATCGTCCTCGGCAACCTCATCCAGGTCGGTTCTGAGCGCCACCCACTCGAGGAACGCCTCGAGCGTCCGGGCATCCGGCTCATCGTGCTGCGCGTCATACTCCTCGACCACGCCGAAGAACTCGTGGATGTTCTCGATGCGCCCCGCAGCTTCGCTCGTTCCCTCGGCCTTCAGCGTGCCGAGCAGGCCGGATACCGAGACGATCTCCTCAACGCGCTCGCGGAGCGTCTCTCCATCGGCATCCCGCGCTGTGCGCAGGTCCTCGGCGAGCGCCATCACCTTCCGTGCGGGCGCAGTGGACAGCCACCCCTCGCCGTCTGCGCGCTCTATCGCATCGGTAAGTGTGATATTCGCCTCGTTGGCGCGAGTCCGGAGCGTGTCGATCGTCGTCTTGCCGATTCCGGCGCGCTTCTCCATCACACGGACAAGGGATTGGACGTCAGCCGGGTTCACCGTGGCCCGCAACCATGCCATGACGTCCCTGATCTCCGCACGCTCGAAGAAGCGCGTCCCCCCTACCAGCCGGTACGGCACGCCCGCACGCAGGAACATGTCCTCTATCACACGCGACTGGGCGTTCGTTCGGTAGAAGACGGCAAAGTCCGCGTAGGAGCGGTGCTCGCTGCGAAGCAGCCGCTCCACCTCCTCGGCGATGAAGCGTGCCTCGTCGCGCTCGTCTGTGGCCGAGTACCGTGTGATCGCCTCGCCGCCTGCGTTGGTGGTCCACAGCGTCTTGGGTTTGCGCCCGGTGTTGTTGGCCACGACGGCATTCGCCGCGGAAAGGATCGTGGCGGTTGAGCGATAGTTCTGTTCGAGCCGGATGACCGTGGCGTCAGGATAGTCGCGCTCGAACTCAAGGATGTTGCGGATGTCAGCCCCGCGCCACGAGTAGATGGACTGGTCGTCGTCGCCTACCACCATCAGATTGCGATCGCGCAAGGCAAGGCGCTTCACGATCTCGTACTGGGCGTGGTTGGTGTCCTGGTACTCATCCACGTGCACGTAACGGAAGCGGTCCTGATAGAACTCAAGGATATCGGGATGCTCGCGCAGGAGCCGCTCGGCATTGACGAGCAGATCGTCAAAGTCCATGGCATTCGCCGCGATCAGGCGGCGCTGGTAGAGTTCGTAGACTCGCGCAGCCACCTTCTCCGGCGGAACCACGGCGCGCTCGCGATACGCTGCCGGACCCAGGAGCTCGTTCTTGGCTGCCGAGATGCGACCGGCGATCGCCTTGGCTGGATGCTGCTTGGTATCCAGGTCAAGCTCTGTGATCACGCTGGCAAGCAGACGCCTCGTGTCATCATCGTCGTAGATGGTGAACGAACGCGTATAGCCGAGACGAGCACCATCGGCCCGTAACATGCGCACGCAGAATGCGTGGAACGTCATCACCCACATCGGCCGTGCGGACGGGCCGATCAGCTCGACGAGACGTTCCCGCATCTCTGCGGCCGCCTTGTTCGTGAAGGTGATTGCGAGGATGGATGCCGGCGAGACACCACGATCGCTGATGAGGTGCGCGATCCGATGCGTGAGGACACGGGTCTTGCCGCTGCCCGCTCCCGCAAGCACCAGAAGCGGTCCCTCGGTAGTGGTGACAGCGTCGCGCTGCGCAGGGTTGAGGTCGTCCAGAGAGAGTGTCATGGGGAGACAGTGTACCCCGCAGCGACCGCCGATTGAAGCCGGAATGGGCTACTGGACGAACTTGATCATCGAGAAGGACGATGCTCCAGCGTGCTTCAGACAGGTGTCGTGGATGACGCGCACCTGGCCCAGGCTGAGTTGCGTGTTGCCGCAGCGGTCGCAGACCACGTCGCCGCACTCGCTGCAGTGGCCCAGGCGCGTCGAACCCTCTGCCCCACAGTGCATGCATATCCTGCTTAACGGAGTCTGAGCCACCGCGACCGCCTCTCTCTGCAGCTACTGGACTCGCGCGCGGCGCCGGGTACCAACGTGTGATCCACAAACATTGTGACACGATGCACAGACATCATCAAGGTTCCGTAAGCATACGACCGACGGACGGCCTTCATGCCAGCATGAACGGCTGCCCGACAGACGACCTCCTACGCCAGCGTGCGGTCAACGGCCTCGGCAACTCTCCTGAGTTCGTCAACGAGCGAACGGATTCCCTCGATATCGAGCGACTGCGGACCGTCACAGAGCGCCTTCCGCGGGTCGGGGTGCACCTCGACCATGATGCCATCGGCACCCACCGCGACCGCAGCTCGCGAGATCGCGGGCACGAGATCTGCGCGCCCCGCCGGATGCGATACATCCACGATGATCGGCAGGAGCGATAGGCTCTTCACTACCGGAACAGCCGTGATGTCGAGCGTGAACCGGTACGCGGTCTCGAA
>CAZOSR010000096.1:0-7479 GCA_964582445.1 uncultured Coriobacteriaceae bacterium
GCCACGCCATTGGTCAGCCCGGCACGTCCACGCCGGGCCACACCACATGCGGCATGGACCACTGCTCGGGCGTCTCTGCAATCCAACGTTCAGGCTCCACCAACACAGCCTCAGCGTTGGCGCGCAACGTCTCAGGGGTGGGCCGATCGCCGGTCATGGGCACCGGAGCACCGGCGAGCAGCCGGTACAGCCCCTCGGGAGTGCGCCGGGCGGACATCGGAATCACCGGTACGCCTGCTCTCATCGCCAGCCGCACGTGCAGGAGCGGCAGCGGCGCAGCGTGCCCGAAGAAGCGGGGTTCGGCCTTGTCGGGCTCGGGCATAGGGCGGTCGGCCCCGGTGAGGATCGAGCCACCGTGTTGCAGCCTCCTGGCTGCCTCCTTCAGCGCGGCCGCCGAGATCGGCGTGACCTCGAACCCGGCCTGTTCGCGTACGGCGTTCTGCCACTGGTAGCTGCCTGAAGGGTCGGGCACGGAGAGTGTCTGCATGCGCCAGCCGGCCCGCCCCAGCGCGCGGCCCACAAGGTCGAAGTTCCCGTGGTGGATACCCACGTAGACGAATGGACCTTCCGTGCGCTCACGCTCAACGAAGGTGTGGAACACGTCGTCGCGCACCACTATGGCATCCTCGGCCTCGATGTTGCCGAGCACACGGTAGAACTCATACAGGAAGAGCCCCATGTGCCGCACGTTCTCGCGTACGGCGGCATCAAGGGCCTCACCGGTGAGGACACCACCGGAGACGATGTACTGGTTCATACGTGAGGCCAGCGCAAGCCCGGATGTACTGCTCCGCGCGACCCGCGCAGCGCCTGCTGAAAGGATGCGGTTGGCAAGCGACACCGGGAGTACGCGGGAGGCCGCAACCGCAGCACGCATCCCTGTCCGACCAATCAGTCCGCTCACGCGCCTCACCCGCTTTCCGGTGCCGTCGAACCAGTGTACCAGCACCCGGTGCAGTGCTACGCTCGTTCGCAACGCCCGCGAAGGAGGATCCATGAGCGACATGGCAGGTCGGATTCGGATCGTCGAAGTCCCACTCGGCGACTCGCGCATGAAGGACTTCGTCGCCCTGCACTGGGATCTCTATGAAGACAATCCGTATTGGTGCCCGCAGTTCGACGCCGACCTGCTCGGCAATCGGCTCCTTGGAATGAAGGGCCTGCTTACACCGCAGCACCCGTATCACTTGTCCTCGGTCGCTACGCATTTCATCGCGTACAAGGGCGACACGGCAGCAGGACGTGTCTCAGTGGTCGTGAACAACCGCTTCAATGACTACTACAGCGTGAAGGTGGCGTTCTTCGGCTTCTTCGAATGCGTGGAGGACTACGAGGTCGCGCAGGCGCTGCTCGACGCGGCGCGCGAGTGGGCCACAGCTCAGGGCGCGACGGTGCTGCGCGGGCCGGGTGAGTACTGCAACATCACGCACGAGCGGCAGGGCTGCCTGATCGATGGCTTCGACCAGGACGTATACGTTGAACACACGTGGAATCCGCCGTACTACCAGGAGTTCATCGAGCGGTACGGCTTTGACAAGGCGATGGACTACCACGCCTACCTGATCGATCTCAAGACGCCCATCCCCGAGCGATTGCATCACATCTCAGAAGGCGTGCGTGAGCGTGGCACGCTCACCACGCGGGCGCTCGACATGTCACGCTTCGACGATGACCTCAATCTCGTGATCGATATCTACAATCAAGCGTGGGCCCAGAACTGGGGGTTCCTACCGATCACCGAGTGGGAGGTTGAGGCGCTGGTGGAGGCGCTGAAGCCGATCATCGACCCCGGGCTCTGCCGCTTTGCGTACTACGACGGTGAACCGATCGCGGTGTTGGGTGCGTTCCCTGACCCCAACTACGCGACCAAGCCGCGCTGGAAGCTCTACGGCGACAGTGACTACGCGCGCATCGCACGGCTCTTCGCGACACGGCGGTCGATCCCCCGCGTGCGGCTCATCTTCTTTGGCATCGTGCCTGGATTCCGCAGACTCGGTGCCGATGCGCTGCTGTACGAAGAAGTGCATCGGTATGCCGTGCAGAAGGGCTACAAGGCCGTCGACGTGTCACTACTGCTCGAGGTCAACGATCTGATCATCAGAGCGGCCGAGTTCATGGGCGGCAAGCGTTACAAGACGTGGCGCATCTGGGATCTGCCGCTCACGTAGAACCCGGGCCCAGAGGACGACCCGAGCGGCACCGCTACTGCTCCGCGCGCGGACCCTTCGCTAGCGCCAGCGTGCCACCGGTCACGACGGCGGCGAACTGCAGCAGCGGAGAGACCAGGATCATCAGCACCAGCCATCCGATCAGCGATGCCTGCGGCGTGTACAGGATCAGTGGGATGCCCGCCGCGGCGGCGTCGAAACCCGGATCGAACGCGAGCGGTATCGACGGCCCCCAGAACGCGAGCAGTACCAGTAGGCTCACGCCGGCGACAGCGAGCGCCTGTGCGAGGAGGGTGCGAAGCGCCGAGCGCGCCACAGAAGGGCCCTGTGGAGCGGCTGGCATCTCGGGCAGTACTTGCGGGCCGCGACGCACAAGCCACCATCCGAGTCCCGCTCCAAGGACGATCGCGAACACGGGGGTGCCCATCCCCAGCCCTATCGCGAACACGTCAAGCAGGCCGATGGTGATGTACGGCAGGTTCACGCGCCACAGCGGTCGATCTGACACGCCACCACCTCACTCCCGTGCCATACGCATCATCTCGCTCAGCAATCGAACCATAGCGTACGTGTCCATCCCACAGTACTCGAGCAGGTCACTGAACGTGCGATCGGCCTCACCGTGATCTGCCAGCCCCTTCACGACTCGCAGGTAGCGGACGCTCGCGCTCTGGCCATCATTGATGCCGAGACCAACATACGAGCAATCGGGGCACCATGCGGGCAGCACGGCCTTGATGCTCGAGCGGCCGGCCGCATCGGGGTGCCGTGCGTTGTTCTTGATCATCGGTTCGAGATCGAAGAGACGGCGGATGACCGCGTCGATGTCCGTAGCCAGTTCCGGCACCGCCCTGGCGAGCGACGCGAGTTGCGTGCGCTCATAGCGCGTGTAGTGCGCGACGGAGCCCGTAGTCCCGAGATCGCCGATGAGTCGCCGCGCCAGCTCCGGACGCGGATCGTCAGGCGTTCGATGCAGGTACTCGCGGTGTTCCACACGCTCGTCACCATACTGGACATGCACCGAATACTGGAACGGGATGACTTCGTACGGGCGCGTACCTGGCCACAGAGGAAGTGCCGGGTTGACGGTCTCGAAGTCCAGGTGGTAGACGGGCCACACAAGCGTCTGAAGGCTCCGTCCGAGCTCCTCGCTGTCCACGCGCGGCCGTCCCGACTGCACGACAGCCACCGCCTCGCGCTGTGCGGGGTCCAGACCCGGGAAGTCGGCGGGCACATCGAACACCGAGAGTACGCCAAGATCCAAGAGTGCATGGAGCTGAGGCTCCCGCAGACGCGGCAGCTCCGTGACAGGGTGCTCTGGAGGCAGGAACGCATGACAGTGACTGCGGAAGTCGCACGCGTACGGCGAAGAGCACTGTGCACCGATGCGCACCTGTGGTTCGGGACCCGCGAGCACCGCCTGCAACCGCGCCACCGTCTCCGGCAGGTGCGCCATGAACGTTCGGGCGGCCGGAGTGACATCCTCGATGGCGAAGAGTGCGGGAATGTCATACGCACCGCCCTCGTACACGTACGTGCTATCCAAGTGCACGATGTTGATCGTGCGTACGGCAAGGCCAGCGCTCTCCACAGCGTATGCCTGCACCGCCGCATCGGTCACGTGCACATCTTTCGTCCGGGTGCTCGACTTCACTTCGTACAGATCCCATGTACCATCACCAGCCGAGACGAGGATGTCGACGCGTGCGAAGATGCCCGCACACGCGAATGCCGGCTCGTACAGCACGCCGACGCCTTCCGACAGCAACCGCTCCGTAGTAGCCAGCGCGCGTGCGCCTTGCGTGTGGTCCTCGGTCACTTCGATGCCGCCCGGGAACAACTGCTGTGCGAGCCTTCCGACATCGCTTCCCTGGTCGAACACCCACTGCTGAGTCTCACTCGTGGGCGTGGCCAGTTCACGCCGGTGTACGCTCAGCCAGAGCGCCTTCGGACACTGCAGACCGGTCTGGAAACGGGACTTCGATAGTGAGCGCATCGCACCTCCAACCCTGTGATCGTGATCGTACGACGCGGGTATGACATCCAGGACGACATTCTCACTTCGAGGCCGAAGCAAAGATGCCGATACAAACACTGTAACCAGTCAGTTCAACGTCACGAATGGACCCGTGTGGTCGAATCAACGTACGCGCAGAGCGGTGTCCGGCGCTTCACGCTCGAGCTGGTGCTCGCGGCGATCGTCTTCACGACCGTGACATTCGGAGCACTCTACTTCCGCTCTCGTGCGCTCATGTACGAGTCTCTTCGCGATCAGGCGGCGAACCACTTCGACCTCATCGTGACAGCACGTGCCTGGAATGCGAACCACAACGGGGTGTGGGTCGTCATGCGCGAGGGGGTCGAGCCGAACAGGTACCTCCAGGAGCTCGGCATCGACCCCGTTACCGAGACTGCGGACGGCGTCGGACTCACGCTACGCAACCCCGCCATCATGGCGAGTGAGATCTCAGAGTTGCTTGAGAGCAAGCATGGCATCACCTATCATCTCGTCGGCCTGAACCCGATCAACCCCGCGAATGAACCGGATGAGTGGGAGCGCGAGTCACTGCTTGCGTTCGACGAGAGCGTAGAGCCGCGGTGGACGATGGGAACCAACGAACACGGTGAGGTGTTCCGCTACATGCGCCCGCTCCTCGTGGAACGGGCGTGCGTCGAGTGTCATGTGAAGCAGGGTTACCAGGTGGGGCAGATAGCCGGGGCGACCACGATCGAGATCCCCACCTCATCGCTCGCCGATAGACTGCTCGATAACGCGATCACGATTGCGGTGCTCGGTACCCTCTCGATGGGCGCCGCGGTGAGCTCGATCATACTCATGACGAGCCGACTCGGAGCGCGAGTGCGCAACGCGAACGAGCGACTCATCGACGTTGCCCGAACCGACGAACTCACCGGGCTGCTCAACCGGCGCGGTGCACTGCAGAGGCTCTCGGAAGAAATCGCCCGGGCTGACCGCAACAACACGCCGCTCGCAGTCGCGATGCTCGATCTCGACCATTTCAAGCGGGTGAACGACCAGCACGGACACTACACCGGCGATGAGGTCCTCCGGCACTTCGCTCGTCTTCTTCTCAGCGAGAGCCGTTCATACGACATCCTCGGACGGCTGGGCGGCGAGGAGTTCCTGCTTATCGCGCCAGCCACCACCGTGGACGAGGCGCTGGCTCTCGCCCAGCGCGTGCGGGTCCGTGTGGGGGCCGAGCATGCGGTCGTCGACGGAACGATCGTTCCGATCACGGTCAGCATCGGCGTGGTCGAGCTGCGGCCGACCGAGGATGCCGATGCCCTGCTTTCGCGCGTGGATACGGCGATGTACGCCGCCAAGGAAGCCGGCCGGGATCGGGTCGCGGCGGACTAGTGCCCCCGTGCCGTTTGCGAGTCGATCGCGCGCCCAAGCCTTCCGGTAAACACAGGTGTCCCGAGAAACCGCTCCTGCGGAGATCCACTAATCCGAAGCTTCCCATTTCTTACCGTTGGAGCCCGGAGCATCCAGCCAGCTTGCGCCTGCCTTCCGCATCCGCACCCCGCCGGCAGCTACTGGTACGCTACCTTTCGCGGTTCTCCCGGTTCGACCTCTCGGGACAACTGTGACTCTACGCCACCCTCGCAGTGGATGCAAGAGGGTTTTCGGAAGAATGCACAGATAGCTGATGAACGGTCGCTAATAAGATTCCAGCGGTGTCCATACAACGACAAACGGTCTTCGCTGCAACCGAACGGTCATCTGCACTCGCCACCGGGCGTTTGTGAGACCACAAACCCGAAGACTGCCCCGGCAGAGAAGGCTGCTGATCGCCCGGACCGGCTACTCCCCCAGTCCACCGGGGTTGCAGATGAACCCGTCGCAGTACTGCGCGGCACGCGCCAGATCATCGGCGTCCTCGATCGTCCAGCCGAGGATCGGTCTCCCCCGCCAGGTCTGGACCGTCACGCCGGGGCACGGCAGCGCATCCACGTCGTATGCGATGAAATCGGGCTTGCTGGCCCAGTTCATGGTCATGTTCGCCAGCAAGAGCTTCTTGTACCAGGCAAGGTCCTCGCCCTTGAAGCGACTCGCAAGCTGCCCACGCGGGATGTCCGGCGCGATCTCCGCTACGCGCTGCAGCGAGAACGGGTTGAACGACATCACGGACACAGGACCGTCGTAGGACTCAAGCTCCGCCGCCACATCCTCCTCGAGCGCACCCACTTCTCCTTCGTTCTTGATCTCCACGAAGATCGGCACGCGCCCATCCACGAGCTCAAGCACCTCGGCGAGCATGGGGATGCGCTCATCTCCGTCGAGCAGCCGCAACGCACGCAGATCCACGAGCTGCATATCCGCCACCATGCCATCAACCCCAGTCATCCGCTGCAGCGATGCGTCGTGGAACACCACGATCTCGCCATCAGCCGAACGCTGGACGTCCAGTTCGACCGCGTAGGAGTTGTCAACGGCCTCCGCAAAGGCCGCGAGCGAGTTCTCCGGACGCTCGCCGCTTGCGGTCCACTGGCCTCGATGCGCGATCTTCTGCGCCGTCAGCCACGCGGGAGCCGCACGACCAGGCATCCCCCCTGTGGTGAACGCATACACACCAGCGAGCAGCACCGTCACGAGCGCGATGGCCATCCACGTGCTCAGTCGTCTCATAGGTGATCCTGCCTCACGATGGCGCGCCTACTTCTTGAACATCTTGCCGAGAAAGCCCATGACCTCGTCGACAGCTGAACCGTCCTTGTCGGCGTCGAGTGCCGAGTTCAGGATGCCGAGGACATCAGGGGCTGCCTGCGCGTCTGCCTGTGCCGCGGACCCGAGGAGCGATGAGAGCCCTCCTACGTCAAGCCCCTCTTCGCGCTGCCTCTTGCCGAGCATGCCCATCACAAGCGGCGCGGCGATCATGAGGATCTTGCCGATCTGCTCGGCAGAGAGTCCGGTCTTCTCGGCAAGGCCGGACTCCACCGTCGGCTGGGTGGCACCAAGTGCGTGCCCAAGGATACCGGGCCCCTCGCCGGCAGCCGGGTTCTGCAGCAACCCGCCGAGGTTCCCGAGGATCGAGCCGTCGTGGTCATCCTGCAGCGCCTGCAGGAGGCTTGAGGCGCCCTGCGGCTTGGATGCGTTGTTGGCCAGCGCCCCGATCAGCAGCGGCATGGCGGCTGAAAGTGCCGAGCTGGCCGACTTCTCGTCGATTCCGACAGCGCTGCCGATGTCGGCAAGTCCGCGGTCGGACAACTGATCCATCAGACCCCTGGTGATTGCGTCCATATGCACCCCTTCATCAGCCCGCAGCGCGGGCACGGCGGTACGAGGCTG
>CAZOSR010000097.1:0-7394 GCA_964582445.1 uncultured Coriobacteriaceae bacterium
AGCAAGAGGCCGAGCCCTCCGATACACGGAAGCACCCATCCCATAGTGACCATCCTCCTTCGATCGCCCGCCAGCGACGCCGACGCGTGCTCTGTCCGAAGATACCCCATCCGCATCCCCTGATGCATCCTGCGGTACACTCATCCGCGACGATGCGCGGACCGTCAGGACGCGCCAACCGTACGCGACCCGGAGCCCGCCACCATGATCCCCATCCGCGATGAGAACCCGACCCGGTCCATCCCCTGGGTGACCCTCGCACTGATAGCCGCCAACATCGGCGTGTTCGCGTACGAGTACAGCCTCGGTGACGCGGGGCTTCAGGCGATGTGGGCCGAGTGGTCCATCGTCCCCGCGCGGCTGCTCGCCGACCCGTTCTCGCCGCGTCAGGCTGCGACCGTGTTCACTTCCATGTTCATGCATGCAGGGTGGCTCCACCTGATCGGGAACATGCTTTACCTGTGGATCTTCGGGAACAACATCGAGGACCGGCTTGGCACGATGCGCTTCATCGCCTTCTACCTCGTCTCCGGCATCGCTGCCGCAGCGGCTCAGATCATGATCGCGCCCGAATCGACCGTGCCGATGCTCGGCGCAAGTGGCGCAGTCGCTGGTGTTCTTGCCGGGTACCTGCTCCTGTATCCGGGAGCATCGATCGTCACCATCATCCCGGTGTTCTTCTTCATCGAGGTCGCGCGCGTCCCGGCATACCTCGTGATCGGATTCTGGTTCATCCTCCAGCTCGGAAACGGACTCGCAAGCCTCGGCGCGGCAGCGACAGGCGGTACAGCCTGGTTCGCGCATATCGGTGGCTTCCTGGCGGGTCTCCTCCTTGCCCTCCCCGCCTGGTATGCCACACGGCGGCGCATTCGGAGCAGACGTCGCGGCTAGACGCGCGCTACTCCGTCTCCGCGAGGAAGTCCTCCACACACTCGACTCGGGCGAGCTGCCTGCGGAAGTACTCGCAGTACGGCTCACCCTCGCGCTCGCGTTTCCGGCGACTCTCGAGGTCCCTCCGGTGTCTCTCGAGCGCAACATCCGCAGTGTCCGGACCGTCGATCACGCCCGGGAGCCCATCCACGTCATTCAGCTGGCGCACCACTTCCATCGCCGCCGCAGCGATCACATCGGGCGTGGGCAGCAGCGCACGCAGGGGCTCGCCACAGTGAGGGCATGTGAAGACGATCTCGACGGATTCGGTGCCATGGAACACGACAGCCGTGACGCTCTCGAGGCCGAGGGCAATGCGGCCGTCATTGGGACATACAAGCGCGAACTCCACCGGAATCACCTCCCACACCACCCAACATCATACCCCCGGCAGAGCGTCGATGCTGTGCTACCATCGCGGCATGCCGGATGAGATGATCAAGCAAGACGCGTGCCCGCAACCGCGGGCACGTTTCCTGCGCGGTCTGCGCCTCGGTCTACCGATCTTCCTCGGATACGCGCCGATCGGAGCGGCATTCGGGATCGTGGCACGGGGGCTCGGCTTCTCACCCCTGCAGGCAGCCATCTGCTCAGGCACGGCACTTGCCGGCGCAGGTCAGCTCATCGCACTGCAACTACTGGGCGCCGGTGCAGGGGCCGCTGCGGTGGTCATCACAACAGCGATCGTGAACCTGCGCTACATCCTCTTCGGCGCTGCGCTCTCCCAGCACGTCATGGGGCTATCGCTCAAGCAGCAGGCGTTCCTCGCCTTCACGCTCACCGATGAGACCTTCGCCGTCAACATCGACGACAGCCGCCGCGGGCGCGCAGACTTCGCCTCGATGGCAGGCGTCGGCGTCATCGCCTGGTCAGGCTGGGTGGTCGGCACGACCGCGGGCGCGCTGCTTGCAGGCGTGATCGGTGATCCGACACGATTCGGCGTCCAGTTCGCCATGCCGGCGATGTTCACGGCACTCCTCGTAGCGCAAGCTGAAGACCGTTCGCACGTCATCACGGCGATGGTGGCCGCCGTGTTCTCGGTGGTGCTCATGGTGGCCCTCCCAGACCCCTGGTATCTCATCATCGCACCAGTGCTCGCAGCGGCCGCGGCAACGGCGGTCACGCGATGAGCACAGCGACTATCTGGGCCGTCATCGTCGGGATGGCGTTCGTCAACTTCCTCATCAGGTTCCCCTCGCTTGCCGTGCTCTCCCGTACCGAGCTGCCTGGATGGGCCAAGCGCTGGTTGTCGTTCATACCCGTGTCAGCAATGGCCACCCTGGTGGTCGGCGGTGTGATACGCCCTGATGGCCGCTGGCTGCCCCCGCTTGAGAATCCTTACCTCTGGGCATCCGCGATCACCGGAGTCGTGTACTGGAGATTCCGCAGTTTCCTCGGCGCCACCATCGCCGGTGTCGTATGCTTCCTGGTGTTCACGACGCTGCTCGGCTAAACTCGCCGGACAACCACCGCTCGGCCAAGGGGAGGCACCATGTCGCTCGTCCGTCCGTTCCGCGCACACATGTACCGGCATGAGCCGGGCGCCGATCTCAGTGCTCTCACCGCACCTCCATACGACGTCGTGAGCCCGGAGGACCGCGCAGGCCTGCTGGCGCGGGATCCGCACAACGTCGTCGCTCTGGAACTTCCGGACGGCCCGCTGGACCCCAGCGCACCTGGAAACCGCTACGAAACTGGCATGGCGACCTGGCAGCGCTGGCATGAAGAGGGCGTCCTCGTCCAGGACGATTCACCTGCGATCTACGTGGTCGAACAGTCATGGGAGCATGAAGGTCGGCACGTGCGTCGTCGTGGCTTCGTCGCTGCCGTCAAGCTGCATCCATTCGCTGATGGCATCGTGCTCCCCCATGAGCGCACGTTGCCCAAGGCGATCGAGGACCGCTTGAATCTCACTCGCGCGACGGCTGCGAATCTCAGCCAGGTGTTCAGCCTGTTCTCGGACCCTGCTGGTGAGACCGATTCCATCTTCGATACCGCGCTCGCTTCTGCCCCGATGTGCACCGCAACCGACGCTGAGGGAGTGGTCAGCCGCCTCTGGGCGATTCGAGATGCGGAGACGATCGCTGCTCTATCGGGGATCCTGGGGGATGGACCACTGTTCATCGCCGATGGCCATCACCGCTACACGACGGCGCTTGCCTATCGCGACGAGCGCCGCGCCGCCGATGCTGCGGCAGGACTGACACCCGCTGATCCCTCGTACGACTACGTCATGATGACGCTGGTGAACATGGACGATCCTGACCTTGTGGTCTTGCCCACTCACCGCCTCGCTCGTGCCGAGGGGCACTTCGACACAGAAGCGTTCTGGGATGCGCTCACGACACACTTCGATGTGAGCAGCTTCTCAGGCGCGCCAGCCCAGGCGATCACCGCCGCGGGACGAACCGCCCTGGTGGTCAAGACTGCCGATGGGACGATGCGCGTGGCCGCACTCAAGGAGGGAGCCGACGCCGCAGACCTGATCGAGGGCGATCACTCCCCCGCATGGAAACGCCTGGACGTGACCATCCTGCAGGAACTCATCCTCAAGCCGCTGCTGCAGATAGACCCCGACAAGCCCGCAACCCTGGATCGCCTCGCGTTTGCCAAGAAGGAGTCCGACGCACTCGAGAGCGATGCGGACGTAGCATTCCTACTTGCCGCAACACGCATGGAACAACTCCGGGAGGTTGCGCTAGCCGGCGACACCATGCCGCAGAAGACCACGTACTTCTACCCCAAGCTGGCATCTGGGCTGCTGATGCGCTCGCTCGAGCAGGACTGAGGTCCCCGATCTCACGAGGTTGACTGCGCGGGTGGGCCCTCGGGTCCACCCGAGGTCTTTCTGGGCGGACGCGCTCCGATGCCATCGACCGTGCGCTCGATGCGTCGCAGGCATACTTCGCCCAGGCGACACTCTTCGCACAACGGGTCTCTCGGCCTACAGTACTCGCGGCCGACGAGCCATGTGGCCAGATCCAGCACGCCTGGCGCATCGGGGCACGCGCGTGCCGCCGCAGCCTCGATCGCCTCCAGTGTGTCCTCATCAGCGAGCCCGGTCCTCAGGAATACGCGCCGCACGTGCACGTCGTACGCAACACTCCCGCACTCGATTCCCGTCAGTCGGACGCCGAAGTGCCTTACAAGTATCTCGGAAGCCATGACCGCCTTCTTCGGACCGATGCCGTCGAACGACTTCAGCCGGTTCACCACGGCTGTCAGCTCGGTCCCGTCCCGCCAGATGGCAGTCGCATCACCTCCGTATTCATCGAGAACGCGTGCAGCCGCAGCCACGATCCATGCTGGAAGCGTCTTCACGAACCGATGGAGCGCGGGAGGAGTGGCCACTGCGGCCGACACTGCGACAGGCTCTGACGCGATCCGATCCAGGTCGAAGTGACCGAGCCGAGTGGACAGCAGGTAGGGACCGGCCCACGCGCGCTCAGCCGGGATGCCCTGCGTGAACAGGACCCCGATCAGGAACGCCGCGGGGTTGGACTTGATGAACGCGTCCGCAGCCTCATCGTTGGTGAATGCGCCTCCGGATTGCGCGGCGCCCGCTACGGCAAGCTCCTCACCGTACGCGCGGAGCGCCGCACCAGCGGCGGCGGCGGATCGCTCGACCGCGGTCGCGCACACCGTCTGAGGTCGTCGGCTCAGAGACGCGGGCCGTTCGTGAGGAAGAACACGCATGTCGTGCAGACTTCTTTCGCTGCAGCGGAGCGATCGACGGTAGGGTCGAGGAGCAGCCACGGGTCGGTCGCCAGACGGTGCGTTTCGCGATCGCACTTGGCGAACATGCACGACAACGGACACTGCTCGTTCGCATCGATGGCGTGCGGGCAGCGCCCACGCATCTCGTCGTCACAGCCACGATTCGACCAGCATGCCATTCGCCAAACCCCTTCCGGTCACGATTCGCTCCAAGGGTACCCGATACGTCCCTGGATGTGTGTGATGACTCATGCCGAAGCGACACACGACCCGGACGCTGCACGGCCCTGCCCCGCGAGAGGGACATGCGCGTCCGGGCCCTGCGTCCTGCTCTACGATCGGCCCTTGAAGGACCTGCTCGGAGTAGGCTCTATCTGCCCCTGATACTTGCTGCCCAGTTCCGGCGAACCGTACGGGCGGTCGACCGGAGTGGACATCTGCATGAATGAGATCTGGCCGATCGGCATGCCCGGCGTGAGCACGATCGGCAGGTTGGCAACGTTGCTGAGCTCGAGCGTGAGCGTCCCCGACCATCCCGGATCCACGTACCCCGCCGTTGAGTGGATGAGCAGACCCAACCTGCCGAGCGACGACTTGCCCTCCAGCCGGGCTACGATATCGTCCGGCAACTGTATGTGCTCGATCGTCGCCCCGAGCACGAACTCGCCCGGATGGAGCACGAAGGGCTCACCGGCTGTTGCCTCAACGGGGTCCATGAGCCCCTGCTGCTCCATGGTGGGATCGATGTACGGATACCGGGAGTTCCGGAACACCTGGAAGCGTGACCCGAGGTGCAGGTCGATGCTTGACGGCTGCACATCCCGCATGTCGCACGGATCCACGATGATTCGGCCCGCAGCCATCTGCTGGCGGATCGTCCTGTCAGACAGCACCATTGTCCAACCCGCCTAGGCGCACTTGCTGTAGCCGCATGCACGACACACGGCGCAGCCGCTCTCGTGCTCCAGTGCACCGCCGCATTCGGGGCACGCCCCGGCAAGGTTCACGAGATCGTCGGTGTTCTTCGAGACCATCGTGGAAGCCGTGCCTGTCTCCATCCACTCGAGATAGTGCTCCATGGCGATGCCCACAGCATCGGCGCAGGACAGGACCTTGCCCCCCTGAGCCCATGCCGGACTGGGACACCGGATGCCACGAAGGTGCTTCAGGATAGCCTGGGGATCGACACCCGCGCGCAGCGAGACCGAGATCATCCGCGACAGCGCCTCAGACTGGCTCGCCGCGCACCCGCCTGACTTGCCCATCTGGGTAAAGACCTCGCAGAGACCTTGTTCATCCGAGTTGATGGTCACGTACAGATTGCCGCAACCGGTCTGGATCTTCTCCGTACGTCCCATCGTGACCGAGGGCCGTGGCCGCGGTTCGATCTCGCCGTGACGACTGGGCTCGAGAGTGGCGCCGCCTTTGGACGTCTTGCCGGTCGAGAGTACCTGATTCTCCTTGCTACCGTCCCGGTAGATGGTCACGCCTTTCACGCCCAGGTCGTGCGCGAGATCGTAGGCATGCCGCACGTCCTCGATCGTCGCCTCATTGGCGAAGTTCACTGTCTTGGAGACGGCGTTGTCCGTCGAGCGCTGGAATGCGGCTTGCATACGCACATGCCACTCCGGCTCGATGTCGTGAGCGGTGACGAACACGCGCTGGATGCCCTCGGGCACGCCATCGATCCCGTGAACGGAACCGTGATCGGCTATGAGAGCCATGAGCTCGCGGCTATAGAAGCCCTGCTTGAGCGCCAAGTCCTCGAACAGCGGGTTCACCTCGATGAGCCGATCATTGTCCATGACCGTCCGGACATACGACACGGCGAACAGCGGTTCGATGCCCGAGGAGCAGTTGGCGATGATCGACAACGTGCCGGTCGGTGCGATGGTCGTGACCGTGGCGTTGCGCAAGCGCATCCCATCAGCCTCGTAGACCGAGCCCTCCCAGTTGGGGAAGACACCCCGCTCATCAGCGAGCTTCATCGATGCACGACGAGCCTCGGCCTGGATGAAGCCCATGACCTTCTCTCCCAGTGCGACGGCATCATCCGAGTCGTACGGGATATCGAGCATGATGAGCAGGTCCGCCCAGCCCATGACACCAAGACCGATCTTCCGGTTGCCGGCAACGAGTTCGGCGATCTTCTCCAGCGGGTACTGGTTCACCTCGATGACGTCATCGAGGAACCGCACGCCCCGGTGCACCACGTCGGCGAGCCGGTCCCAGTCGATCTCAGGACCGCCCTCGCTGTACCTGACGAACTTGGACAGGTTGACCGAGCCAAGGTTGCACGCCTCATACGGCAGCAAGGGCTGCTCACCACACGGGTTCGTCGACTCGATCTCCCCGAGAAGCGGTGTGGGATTGTCGCGATTCATCCGATCGATGAAGATGATCCCGGGGTCGCCGGTGGCCCAGGCCATCTCAACGATCAAGTCGTAGATCTCCCGCGCGTCGAGCTCACCGGCCGGCTCCTTGCTGCGAGGGTTGCGCAAAGAGTACGTGGTCCCGGCCTTCACCGCCTCCATGAACTCCTCGGTGAGCGCCACCGAGATGTTGAAGTTGGCGAAATCACCGTCGAGCTTGCACTTCACGAAGTCGACGATGTCCGGATGGTCGATGCGCAGCACTCCCATGTTCGCTCCACGGCGCGTCCCACCCTGCTTGACCGCCTCAGTCGCTTGGTTGAAGACGCGCATGAAGGAGATGGGTCCGCTGCTCACACCCTGCGTGGAACGCAC
>CAZOSR010000098.1:0-7361 GCA_964582445.1 uncultured Coriobacteriaceae bacterium
AGTCGAGTGCCAGGTTGGACGTTGCCAGGCTCATGTCGAAGGATGAGAAGTCGAGAGATGACGCGTCGAACTCCAGCATCGACGTATCGAAGCTGAAAGCCCTGCTGAGGGCGTCCTCATCGACCGTCATCAGCGATTCCAGTTCGAACACGCTCGTGTCGGGATTCTCTTCCTCGTCGGCGAACGTGCGGCCCGAGAACACGTTCTTCGTCGGGTCGTCCAGTTGAGCGGTCACGATCTCGGTTGCGGCTGCCGCTTCGATGAGGTGCGTCGTGAGGGCTGAGCTGTAGTAGATGCCTGGCTGGAGCGCGGCGGTCGTGGCCCCCTCCTTGAGCTGGAGGATGCCGACGACGCGCAGGTCGTCGCCCTCCTCGACCAGCTGTTCGAGGTACTCCGTGTCGCTGCGCTTGTCGGTCCATACGTCGTACTGCTCGTCGTAACCGTAGTAGTCGGTTGCGTGCACCAGCTTGAACGAGACGCCCAGGATCTCCTCGTAGGTGAAGGTCCTCTCATCATCGGGCGTGACGATGGTCTCGTCGTTTACCACCTGCTCGACCATCGCGTCCAGTTCGGCCGGGTCGCGGAGTCCCATGGCGTACACCATGAAGTCGCTGACGCCACCGTTGGGGGTCAGGACCACCACCAACTCGAGGTGGTTCTCAGGCCAGCGACCGGCGACCATATCGTACTGCCGTTCGACCATCGCAGTGTCATCGACCATATCGGCGAAGACGTTGGTGCTCATTGATGCGGCGAACAGGGGGTTCGCGGACGTGGATGCGCCAAAGCCGAGTGCCGAGAAGCTCGTATCGGGGTTGACCTGGCGAACGCCGGCCGAGGTGTCTGCGCTGAAGATCTGCGGCGTCACGTTGTAGGAATACTGGATCAGGCTGACCTGCTCATCGATGCCGCCGCCGTCGTTGTCCAGGAACTCCTTCAGCGCTGCCAGGTCATTGGAGCCCACCGACTCGAACATCCTGGACAGCATCCGCAACTCCCGCACGTCGCCGTCGCGCTCCTCGGGCTCCGCGTCGGTGGCGCCTGGTCGTACCTCTTCGGTCATGTCTGCGGACGCCGTGAGCAACGAGGTGAAGTCCATGCCCTGGCTCAGGATCGTCAGCGGGTATACCGAAAGGGCGTCCTCCTCAACGCTCTCGATGTACTCGTTCACACCGTTCGCGAGGGCCAGGATCGCGGCGATGCCGATGATGCCGATGCTGCCCGCAAAGGCTGTCATCAGCGTTCGGCCCTTCTTGGTCATCAGGTTGTTGAACGACAATGCGATGGCCGTCAGGAAGGACATGGAGGTCCGCCTGAGGCCTCGTGCGCTCCGGTGAGCCTCCTGTGGGATGTACGGGTCGCTGTCGTCAGCGATCTGCCCGTCTCTGAGGTTGACGATGCGGGTGGCGTACTGCTCGGCGAGCTCCGAGTTGTGCGTGACCATGATGACGAGACGATCGTTCGCTATCCGGGTGAGGAGTGCCATGACCTGGGCACTGGTCTTGGAGTCCAGCGCACCTGTGGGCTCGTCGGCCAGGAGGATCTCGGGGTCGTTGATCAGTGCGCGGGCGATGGCGACACGCTGCATCTGCCCGCCGGAGAGCTGATTGGGCCTCTTGTGGATGTGGTCTTCCAGGCCCACCTGCACGAGCGCATCGGTCGCTCGCTTTCTGCGCTCTGAGCGGGATACTCCTGAGAGCGTGAGGGCAAGCTCAACATTCGACAGGACGCTCTGGTGAGGAATGAGATTGTAGCTCTGGAAGACGAAGCCGATCCGGTTGTTGCGGTAGGCGTCCCAGTCGCGGTCCTTGTAGCTCTCGGTGGGGATGTCATCGATGATCAGGTTTCCCGAATCGTAGTGGTCCAGGCCGCCCACGATGTTCAGAAGCGTGGTCTTCCCCGATCCCGAAGGCCCCAGGACGGCGACGAACTCGCTATCACGGAACGAGATTGACACGTCATCGAGCGCGGTCTGGGTGAAGCCGGCCGTCCTGTACGACTTGCAGACATTGCGGAGCTGGAGCATCAGGAACCTTTCAGAGGGGAGATAGCAGTCGGACTCACGCGAGCAGCCCGGGCCTGACGAGCTCGAGCCATCGCCCACGTGTGGCGGCGGGATGTTCGAGCGGCCCGGTGGCGACGAGCAGGTAGAGATCGGTCACGGTCAAGTCGCGGCGGATGCTTCCCGCAGCCTGGCCCGCGGCGATGATGTTCTCAAGCGCCACGCTACCGCGGATGGCGGCGGGAGGACAGTGGAACTCGGCACCGAGAGACTGGGCTGCGACTCTCAGGGCGCCGTTGGTGGCCGCCGTTTCAAGCACATCGTTCAGGAAGCCGAAGATCTCCTCCGCAGCGTCGGATCCGGATTCAACACGCGTCCAGGCTATCTCGGCGGCGTCGGCAAGGCGTTCGATCTGCTCGGTGATGACAGCAGCCAGCAGTTCGGTCTTCGTGGGGAAGTGGCGATACAGGGTGCCCACTGCAAGACCCGCTGCCCGGGCGATTTCGCTCATCCCAACATCAGGCCCGTGCTCGACCATCTGGTCGCGAGCGGTCTCCAGGATCCTTCTATGGTTGCGCAGGGCATCCGCGCGTACCGGTTGCTCCATGTCGGGGTTTCGTCTCCTGTTCGGCGAACACGCGGAGCGCGAAAATGAATCAGCGTTCACGATAACATGAACCGCGGTTCAGGTAGATACAAGGTCCGCTGATCGGTCGTGGCCGACCCGTTATCCTGGGACGCCCATGTGCCTGCCAGCACCTGCACCCGTGTATGCGCTCTGCCCTTGGACACCACCGGGCAACTGAGGCCGATCACACAGTTGCCATCCTTCAGCAAAGCATCGGCCATTCGGTGGGCGATTGCTCCGTGGTGGAGCATCACGGGGACTATCGGGTGTCCACCCGGGCGAACGTCGAAGCCGGCATACACATCAGTGTGGCCCGAATCGCCCTCCCGTCGTTCGTGCACTCGCGCTACACTGGGTCGGGAGGGGGTAGCGCGATGTCTGGCAATGAGTACGTTCACGAGCTCGGCCGCATGCTCGAGTCTTGCACGACGACGGACGAGCGCCTAACGCTGTGCCGTCTGTTGTCCGCCACTGGATCGGCGGATGCGCAGGGGTATCTCACCGACGTGCTGGCCGATGAGCCCGATGAGGCCGTAGCGGAGGCCATCCGCGACGCGCTGACGACTCTGACGTCAACGCTGTCAGACTGACCAGATCCGCGTGGGCGAGAGGTGCTCGCATCCGATGGAGGAGCGCCGTGCGGGTCGGCGACTGCGGTCAGCGTACGCGTCTCGATGCCGGTGTGGCTGCACGAGGTGCTGGCCGGTGACGCAGCGTCAGGCTCCATTCGGGTATCTGCCGAGTAGGGGGTTGGCCGAGCGCACTGCGTCATCGGGCGGGGGCGAACCGTGAGTCATCAGGCACGTGACATCTCGCTTCAAGGCCCCAGGCGCATCCTCATCGTCGTGCTTCTCATCGTGGTCGTGGCCGAGCTGGCTGGCGGTGCCATCTTGTACCGGACCCAGGAAGCGTCACTACGGGAGCGGGCGGAGCAGGAGCTCACAGCGATCGGCCGGGTCAAGGCAACGCAGGTCGAAACGTGGCGTGCCGAGCGGCTGGCCGACGGTCAGAGGATCACGCGCGCGCCGGGGATCCACGTCGCATTCGCCGCCTGGGAAGAGGATCCCTCACCCGCTAAGAGCCGCATGCTGCTCGAGAGACTCGAGTCGCTGCGCAATGTCGATCGCTACGTGCAGACGCGACTCGTCGACCTGACGGGCGAAGTCGTTCTCGAAACGACCGGAACGCCGGGGCCGCTGTCCAGTGCCACCTTGCATGCCATCGATGAGGCAGCACACGGGGGCTCGGCGGCCCTCTCCGAGGTCTACGAGGCACCCGACGGAGGCGTCTGCCTCGATGTCGCATGCCCGTTGCTCGTTGGCGAAGGATCTCAGGCCCAGCCTGTCGCCTACGTCATCCTGCGAGCGGACCTGCGGAACGCGCTCCTGCCGCAGCTCCAGTCTTGGCCCGTCCCGAGCGATACGGCCGAGGTGCATCTGGTGGTTCGTGATGGGGACGATGCCCTGTTCATCTCGGGCGTCCCCGCACTGGATCTTGCTGAATTCCGGCTTCGCATCCCGCTCGATGATGACCACGTGATCGCGGCCCGTGCCGTGCGAGGCGAAACGGGAATCGTTGAGGGCGTCGACTATGGAGACGTGCCGACCCTGGCGTATGTCCACGACATACCGGACTCTCCATGGCTGCTGGTTGCCGAGGTGGACCGCGACGAGGCGTTCGCCGCCTGGCGGGAGCGCTCGGTGTTCGTGCTCGGGGTCGTCATACTCCTCGCAATGGTGCTCGTAGGCGCCGTGATCGTGGCATGGCAGGGCGTACGGACCGCCCGTGTCACGGAGCTTCTTGAGGCGGAGGGCGCGTTGCGTGCCGCCGAGGAGCAGTTCCGCGGACTCGTTGAAGGCGCTCCGGACGCGATCTTCGTACAGGCGGACCAGCGTTTCGCATACGC
This sequence comes from uncultured Coriobacteriaceae bacterium, assembly GCA_964582445.1. GTDB lineage: Bacteria > Actinomycetota > Coriobacteriia > Anaerosomatales > Anaerosomataceae > Anaerosoma. The sequence continues at coordinate 4,537 of CAZOSR010000098.1, forward strand.
CAATGGCTGCGCGGTGCGTCTGTACGGTGCCTCGTCCGCAGATGACCTCATCGGACGGCCGGTGGCCGACTGCATCCACCCCGACTATCGCGGTGATCTACTCGAGGAAATGGACTCCATGAGCGAGTGCGGTGAACGTGGTGCCCCCAGGGAGCAGGTGCATCGGACCCTCCGTGGCGAGGAGCTGCACGTGGAGGTCTCCGTCGCTCCCATCCAGTATCACGGCCAGAACGCCTCCGTTGTGTTCGTCCGCGACATCACGCTCCGCATCGAGGCGGCGCAGGAGCTCGAACGTCACCGCGATCATCTCGAGGAGTTGGTTGGAGCGCGCACTCGCGAGATCGAGGCGGTCAACGCTGAACTGACGCGCGCCAACGCAGTGAAAAGCACCTTCCTCGCCAACATGAGTCACGAACTGCGGACGCCGCTGAACTCGATCATCGGGTTCTCGACGATGCTCTTCAGTGGCATCGTCGGTCCGCTCAGCGAGGAGCAGACGACGCAGATCGGCATGATCAACGCGTCGGGCAAGCATCTCCTCTCCGTGATCGAGAGTATCCTCGATATCTCGCGCATCGAAGCGGGGCGGGTGGAGGTGCGCGTCGAGGAGTTCGATCCCGCGACAGTGCTCGATGATGCGGCGGACATCCTTCGGCCGCTTGCGGCGGAGAAAGGCCTCGAACTTCACGTGCATAGCGTCGGCGCGCCGTCACGTATCCGATCCGATCCCAGCAAGGTCAGACAGATTCTGCTCAACCTGGGAGGAAACGCGGTCAAGTTCACCGGTGCGGGCGCGGTCGGCTTGAGCGTCGCCCCCGGCCCAGGGGATACCGTGATCTTCACGGTGCGCGACACGGGTCCCGGAATCAGGGGCGACCTGCTTCCCGCCATCTTCGACTCCTTCACGCAGGGCGATACCCTGGACGGTCAGGCGCCACACGGTACCGGACTCGGTCTGGCGATCTCACGTGAGTACGCCAGGCTGCTCGGCGGGGACATCACTGTGGAGAGCGAGTTGGGAGCTGGTTCGGTCTTCGAGCTCACCCTGCCTTCTGTGCTCTCCACGGGAGAGGCTGAGAGCTGACGCCGAACTCCTAGGCGGTTCCGTGCAGGGGGCGGACACAGGCTGTCGAAATCCATGGAGTCCGAGTCATGAAGGCGGGGTCATCCGGGTCCGGGGGGCTCCCGGTGAGGAGGGGTTGCGGTGAAGCGCGCACTGGTCAAGCCGATCATCCTGGCCATAGTGGTCGCGAGCATCCTGACGTCGATGGCAGGCATCGCGCAGGCCCGACCGGATCGTGCGGTCAACAGCCCGTGGAGTTGCGGGGACTGTCACTCCCGGATCGGAACGCAGCCGGGCAAGTAGCGCCTGAGCGCACTCAGGCAATCACCCCCATAGCGCGACCTACCCGTGCGAACGCGCCGACCGCCCGGTCCAGCTGTTCGTCGGTGTGCGCTGCCGAGACCTGCACGCGGATGCGCGCCTTGCCCTTCGGCACCACGGGGTAACTGAAGCCGATCACATAGACGCCCTCCTCCAGCAGAGCATCGGCCATCCGGTGGGCGAGCGCTTCGTCGTAGAGCATCACGGGCACTATCGGGTGTTCGCCCGGGCGGATGTCAAAGCCCGCCTCGGTCATCCGCGCGCGGAACGAGTGCGTGCTGCGCTCGAGTCGGTCGCGGAGTTCGGTGGTCTCGGAGAGCAGATCCAGGACGGCAACGGTTGTCGCTGCCACTACCGGGGCGAGGGTGTTGGAGAAGAGGTAGGGCCGGCTCTTCTGGCGAAGCCATTCGATGATCTCGGCCCGCCCGCTCGCACAGCCTCCCGATGCGCCGCCGAGCGCCTTGCCAAAGGTGGTCGTGACCACATCCACGCGGTCGACCACGCCGCAGAGCTCCGGCGTTCCGCGACCTGTCGGCCCCACGAACCCCGTGGCATGCGAGTCATCCACCATCACGAGCGCATCGTAGCGCTCGGCAAGGTCGCAGATGGCCGCAAGGTCTGCGATGTCGCCGTCCATGGAGAACACACCGTCGGTCGCAATCACGCGGTACCGCGCGTCGGCCGCTTCGGCGAGCTTCGCCTCAAGGTCCGCCATGTCCGAGTGCGCGTAGATGAGGCGTCGAGCTTTGGTGAGCCGGACGCCGTCGATCACGGACGCGTGGTTGAGCGCATCGGCGAGTATGGCGTCCTCGGGCCCGAAGAAGGGCTCGAAGTACCCGCCGTTCGCGTCGAAGCACGACGAGTAGAGGATCGTGTCCTCCGTGCCGAGGAACCGCGAGATGCGTTGCTCGAGATCCTTGTGCACTGCGAACGTTCCGCAGATGAAGCGCACCGAGGATGTGCCGAAGCCCCACCGTTCAAGTGCCTCATGGGCAGCCGCCACCACGCGAGGGTCATCGGCCAGGCCGAGGTAGTTGTTGGCGCAGAAGTTGACGACCTCTCGCGGCCCGCTCGCACCCGGGATGGTCGCGAGGATCACCGGGCCTTGTGGCGAGACGATCACGCGCTCGTTCTTGTACAGGCTGGCCTCACGCAGCCCTTCGATCTCGGCCCTTAAGGAGTCTCGCATCGGTCCAAACATCATCAACCTCCGCTATCGGTCAGCCGTTCACCACTGTCCGGCACCGGTTCCACCGGCCACCTGCAGGATCACCTTGCCGCTATTGCCGCTCATCATCGCCTCAAAGCCCTCTTCGTAGTCCTCGAACGCAAGCTCGTGCGTGATCACCGGCGCGATGTCGAGCCCGCTCTGCAGCATGGTCTGCATCTTGTACCAGGTCTCCCAGATCTCGCGGCCGTAGATGCCCTTGATGGTGAGGCC
>CAZOSR010000099.1:0-6736 GCA_964582445.1 uncultured Coriobacteriaceae bacterium
ACACCGAGACCCACGATCGCGCCGCCCACGAGCCGCACGCCCGAGAAGCGCGCCAGGAACACGCCGAGCGCGAGCGACCCCGCAAGCATGCCGGCGCCGAACGCGAGCTCCACGTAGCTGGCCTCGGCCGCGCCGCCGCTGAAGTGCTCGAACGTCATCAGCGGGAAGAGCGCGTTGAGCGGCATGTAGAGCACGGTGACCACCGCGATCATGAGCGTGAGGTCGAACAGCCCGCGATGGCGCACCAGCTCGCGCCAGCCCTCGGCGAACTGCGCGATGAAGCGCGTGTCGGCGGCCCTCGCCTCGGCGCGTTCGGGATGCGGGATGCGCACGAGCATCAGCGAGGCCACCGCGAGCACGGCGCCTGCGATGTCGAGACCGATCACCGCCTGGATCGAGGCGGTGGCCATGAGAAACGCGCCGAGCACCGGTCCGGCCATCGCGACGCCCGAGCTCAGGAAGAAGTTCCAGCCAGCTACGCGCATGAGCTGGTTCGCGGGCACGTACATGGGCACCGCGCCCTGACTTGCCGGCGTGTGGAACGCGGCTCCTGCGGAGCGGACGGCGATGATCGCCACCACGAGGCCGATCGACGGCGTGCCGACGCGAAACGCGAACAGCATGACCGCACTCGCGGCCGCGATGGCGAGGTCGGACACGATCATGGTGACGCGACGGTCCCAGCGGTCGATGTACGGGCCCGCGAGCGGACCGAGCAGCGCCTGTGGAAGGATCGCGGCGATTGATGCGTACGCGAGCACGGTGGCCGACCCGGTCTCCGCGGTGAGCCACCAGACGAACGCGAAGTTGACGGCCGCGCTGCCAAGAAGCGAGAAGCCCTGCCCCGCGAAGATGATCAGGAACGTGCGCAGCCAGAGGCGATTGCGGGTCATTGCGGGGCGCCTTTCACGTCGTGCGGCGTGCGCGATGGTTGCATGGCGCCAGTATGACGCCCATGCCACCCGCTCACCAGATGCGCGGGGACCACACGTACCGCAGGCGCGCCACGCACTCGCAGCCACGATAAGAGGCCCCCGCGCACGCGCAGGGGCCTCTCAGATCACGAAGTGGTGGGCCCGGTAGGATTCGAACCTACAACCAAGGGATTATGAGTCCCCTGCTCCGCCATTGAGCTACGGGCCCTGATGGTCCCCGAGCGCCTCGGTTACCAGCGCGCCCATGATAGCAGCATCTGCCACGCGCGCGGAGTGCATCGCCTTGGCGTAGTGCTCCAGGAAGAACGCGGCTGAGTGGTGGCCGAGACGTGCGCTCACCACCTCCGGATCGATGCCAGCGGCAAGTGAGATCGAACCTGACGTGGCACGCAGGTCGTGGAAACGGCACGTGACGCCCTGCTTGCGGCACCACTGGTGCCAGGCGCTGGAGAACGAGTCCGGCCACCAGGGACGGCCGTAGGCGTCGCAGACCAAGAGCTCTCCCCACTCGATGCGTGTCCCGTCAGCCCGGATCCCGCCGGTGCGCCAGTCCACGCCCGCTGCACGCCTGGCCGCTGCGCGCTCGGCAAGCGCCTCCCGCAGGATCCCGACGACCTCGGACGGCACGTCCACGTACCGCTCGTGCCCGGACTTCGGCCACTCCCGGATGTTGTAGCGCTCGAGCGGTGCATGCCCGATCCGGGGATCGTCAGTCTTGTCCCAGGCACGGCACACCGTGAGGGTCCCCAGCCGCCCCCTGCGGTTCGGTGACGGCAGCGCCACGTCGGACACGCGCAGCGCAAGCACCTCCCCGCGCCGCAATCCGCAGGTCAGCGCGAGAAGCGCCGGCACGAAGAGCCGGTGCCCGGTGCCCGTGTCGCCGGCCAGTGCCGCGAGCACTGCGACCGCCTCGTCCCGCTCGAGCGCCGTCACCCTCCGGCGATGCACGCGGGGACGGTCGACGCCACCGGCGGTGAGCACGTTGTGTTCGACACGTCCGAGCGCAACGGCCCGGTCAAGCGCCATCCGGAGCGTCACGTGGGTCAGCTCCCGCGTCCGCACCGACAGCCCGTAGCCACCCTCGGCGCGCGGTGCTCCCATCGTGCGGTAGAGCGTGCACACGTGTTCGGGCCCGAGGCGCCTGAGTTCGATCGAACCGATCTCGGGTTTGAGATAGCGCTGGACGTGCCCCCGGTATCCGGAAGCCGTGCTGCGTGCCAACTCACCATCACGGGTCCGCGGCTCCACGTAGCTCTCGAGCCACTCGTCGAGCCACTGCCCCACCGTCATCTTCGAAACCCTCTTGCGCATCCGCACCACCGCCGATGTCGTCACGTCATCACACGGCCAACGCTACCCCCTCGGCCTTACCGGAATACAAACGCGAAGGTTGCGGACGCTTGCGCCTATCCCTATAATCGGCAATCGCGCCACAGGCGCCGATACTCCTCGGTAGCTCAATCGGCAGAGCATCCGGCTGTTAACCGGAGGGTTGTAGGTTCGAGTCCTACCCGAGGAGCCAACGCAAAGACGAAGACCCCGCCATGTGCGGGGTCTTCTTGCGTGCCCTAGCAGGTGACGACCTCGATCTGGTCTTGGAGTACGTCGACCATCGCCAACAGCTCGCCCGGCAGCCACACCGGGATCAGAGGGTTGGACAAACCCCGCTTGTCGCGTGAGACGACACCATCAGCACCCGCCGCTCGCGCAGCCTCCAACACCACGGCATCCTCGAAGTCAGACGGCCGTGCGTCCAATGCCCGCCGTATGGCGCTCTCATCCACGGTGGCGACGCTCAGGAACTCCAACATGCTCCGGACGAGCGACAGAGCCGCCTGCCTGCCCACGGCCTTGGAGGCAAGATACTCCACCGTCGTCACCGTGGTTGCACAGACGCACCCCTCGATGACGCCCTCATCAGCCAGTGCGAACAAACGTGCGGCGGGTGTGGAGAACGGTTGGCGATCGAGCAGAAGGTCCAGCGCCATGTTGGTGTCGAAGAGGATCTTCACTAGTACTTCTTCTCGAGATACTCGTAGTAGTCCGCCTCCGACACGGTACTGCCCCTGAGCGCACCCAGAAGACGCGCCACACGTGGCGTGAGATCCACTCCTGGTGTGCGAGCACCGCGCCCCAGAACCCTCAGGTAATCCTCCACCAGTCGAGACACTGACTGTCCCGACCTCTCAGCGTAGACCTTTGCTCCACGGATGACGTCTTCGTCCATGCGGAGCGTGAGTTTGGTGTTCATCGACGACCTCCTGACGTACAGAGTGCACTTTGATTGTACGTCAGCCAGCACCACTCCCACAACAAGAAGGGGCCCGCATTGGCGGGCCCCTTCGGCTTCGTGAGTACGGGGACTCTCCCCTACTCGAGGTAATCCTTGAGCCTGCTTGAGCGGCTTGGATGGCGCAGCTTGCAGAGCGTCTTCGATTCGATCTGCCGGATGCGCTCGCGCGTGACACCGAACTCGCGGCCGACTTCCTCGAGCGTGCGCGGGTGTCCGTCCTCCAGCCCGAACCGCAGCTCGATGACCTTCCGCTCACGCTCGGAAAGGCTGTCGAGCACCTTGGCGAGCTGCTCCTGCAGCATCGAGAAGCTCGCGGCATCCGGCGGCACGACCGCCTCGCCGTCCTCGATGAAGTCTCCGAGCTGGGAGTCTTCCTCTTCGCCGATCGGCGTCTCGAGCGACACCGGCTCCTGCGAGATCTTCAGGATCTCGCGGACGCGCTCGGCCGTCATCTCCATCTTCTCGCCGATCTCCTCGGGCGTAGGCTCGCGCCCGAGCTCCTGCAGCAGCTGCCGCTGGATGCGGATCAGCTTGTTGATCGTCTCCACCATATGCACGGGGATGCGGATGGTCCGCGCCTGGTCCGCGATCGCCCGCGTGATAGCCTGCCGGATCCACCACGTGGCGTATGTGGAGAACTTGAACCCCTTGGTGTAGTCGAACTTCTCAACCGCACGGATCAGGCCGAGGTTGCCCTCCTGGATCAGGTCCAGGAAGAGCATGCCACGCCCCACATAGCGCTTGGCGATCGACACCACGAGTCGCAGGTTCGCCTCCACGAGCTGCTTCTTGGCCTCAACACCGATACGCTCCAGCCGCTCCAGGCGACGCTGCTCGGCACGCTCGAGCTTGATGCCGTTCTCGGCAGCCTGATCGAGCTTGTCCACAGCCTCGAGACCGGCCTCGATCTTCATGGCCAGATCCACTTCCTGACGTGCCGTCAGAAGCGGGACCTTGCCGATCTCCTTGAGGTACATGCGCACCGGATCGCTCGTCAGCGGCGCAGACGCCACCGTATCGACCTTGCGGCGTGGCTTGCGCTTCGCTGGCGCCTTCGGCGCGGCCTTCTCGATCACCGCCACCGCGGCGATCTCATCGTCACCGTCGGATTCATCGCCATCGGAGTCAACGGGGTCGTCCGATGGCACGTCGTCGATGATGTCGTCAGGCGCATGCTCATCGGCGATCTCGATACCGCTCGACTGGAAGAAGCTGTAGATGTTCTCGAACTGGTCCTCTGACAGATCGATGTCCGAGAGGGCGCCCTGGATCTCCTCGTCGGTGAGGTTACCCTTGGCCTTCCCCATCTTGGCAAGCGTCTTGACCGCCGAGAGCTCGAGCTCGGGCGCCTTCTTGGCCTCCGTCTTGGCCGCCGGCTTCTTGGTGGGTGCAGGCGCGGCCTGCACCTCCGGCGCGTTGTCGGTGTCCTGTGCGGTCTTCTTTGATGCAGCCGTCACGTGTTTTACTCCGCCTCCACGTTCGTTTCAGCACCGTGTGGCCGCTTCATGGCAGCCCGCTGGCGCTGCAGCTCGGCGATCTCACCGAACAGCCGGTCGAATGACTCCGCGTCGGTAGCGGGGTCGAGTGCCTGGAGTTCGCCCTTCTTCTGTGTGATTAGACGCCCGAGTGCGAACTCCTTGACCCGAACGGCAACTTCCCGAAACGCGTATTCTACCTGCTCGACTCCTGTAGCGTCCACAAGCCATCCGCTGAGCACGGTCGCAGCTTCGCGGTCCGCCTGTGCCACGAGGTCATACAGGTCCTCGCCCACCGCACTGCCCGCATCGCTGATGATCGCCAGCAGTGCGCGAACCTGCTCCCCGCCCACGGCTCCAGATGCTAGCAACTCCCGTGCCTCGGCACGCACGGACGGCGCGAGGGACGCCAAACGCACCAGCTCGCGCTCGGCACGCTCCTCCGCTGAGCCGAGACGCACCGGCTGCGGTTCCTGGGGCGACGGCCCTCGCGAGCCCGCCGGTCCCGACCGTTTGTGCGGCACCGCGCGCTCGACCGTGGCGTAGTCGGTGCCCAGGCGCCCGGCAATGTGCATGACGTAGTCCTGCGCGAGCAACGATCCACGCACCGGCGCCAGAACGGCTGCGGCGCTCGCCAGTGCGGCGCTGCGGCCCTCGGGGCGCGTGAGGTCGTGCTCGTCGAGCCGTCGGTCTATCGCGAAGCGCAGCAGCGGCTCGGCCCCGTCGATCACCGCACGCACCGCGTCGGCGCCCTGGCTGCCCACCAGGTCGGCGGGATCCATGCCGCCCGGGATGATCGACACGTCGAGCTCCACCCGCGAGCTCCCCGCCTCGGGGGTTATGCTCCAGTCCAGGAACTCCGCGGCCCGCAACGCGGCCCGCTGCCCCGCTTCATCGCCGTCGAACAGGTACACCACGCGCTTGCCGAAACGCCCGAGCAACTTCACATGCCGCTCGGTCAACGCCGTGCCGAGCGTGGCGACCGCGGTGCGGATACCCGCCTCGTGGAGCGCGATCACGTCGGTGTAACCTTCCACCACCACGGCGGTGCCGTTGGTGACGATCTCGTTGCGCGAGCGGTCGAGCGCGTACAGGGTGCCGGATTTGGAGAAGACCGGCGTCTCCTGTGAGTTGAGGTACTTGGGCTCGCCCGAGCCCACCACGCGTCCGCCGAACGCGATGGTACGGCCGTGAAGGTCGTTGATCGGGAACATGATGCGGTTGAAGAACCTGTCCTTGAGCGACGCACCGTCGGCGAGCGCCAGGTTGGCCTCCAGTAGTTCCTCCCGCGTGAATCCCGCCCCGATCAGGTGTCGCACGAGCGTGTCACGGCCATGCGGGGCATACCCGAGCGTCCAGCGCTTGGCCACATCGATGCCGAATCCGCGCGTGGCCAGGTACTCGCGGGCCTGGGCAGGGCTGGAACCGGTTCCGCTCGTCAGCTGCCGGTGGAAGAACGCCGCCGCTTCCGTGCAGGCGGCGATCAGCCGCTCCTTGCGCCCGGCAGGAACGCCCGCACCGCCCACCTCGACCAGATCGACGTGCGCGCGCTCGGCCAGCCGCCGCACGGCGTCGGGAAACTCGAGATGCTCGGCTTCCATCACGTATCCGAAGGCGTCACCGCCCCGGTTGCAGCCGAAGCAGTGCCACAGCTGTGTGGTGGGATCGATCTTGAAGCTCGGCGTCTTCTCACCATGAAACGGGCAGTTGCCCCAGAACAGACGACCCTTCTGCTTCAGCACGACCGTTTCGGAGACGAGCGATACGAGGTCGGTGGCATCACGGACGCGCGCGACATCCTCATCGGCAAAGCGCCCCATGACACCTCCTGTCCACATCTGCGGTCAAAGGTAGATACCCGAAACCAGCACGGAAACCTGGCGATCGGCGAACCCACGCGCCGCGCTCACGTTCCGCACCGGTGATACCGGGCCTCTAGCGCCGTGGGGGCCGGGCCCCGGATAGGCCCCCCGGGGCCCCGGGGGTGGCGCGCATTCGCCGCCCGCCCCCCGGGCCCCGGGGGGAGAACGGCC
>CAZOSR010000099.1:6746-7272 GCA_964582445.1 uncultured Coriobacteriaceae bacterium
CCCGGGCACCTGTATCGGCACCCGGGAGCACGGAGGTTAACGCGAATGCGACGCTAGCCGCCGTGCACCTTGAGGAACAGCGGCACGAACACAAGCGAAACAACGGTCATGAGCTTGATGAGGATGTTCATGGCCGGACCCGATGTGTCCTTGAACGGGTCGCCCACGGTGTCGCCGACGACTGCGGCCTTGTGCGCGTCGGAGCCCTTGCCGCCGTGCGCGCCACCCTCGATGTACTTCTTGGCGTTATCCCATGCGCCACCGGCGTTGGCCATGAACACGGCCATCAGGAATCCGGTGACGAGTGCTCCGGCAAGCAGACCGGAGAGCATCGAGAGGTCGGCGATGCCCACGAGGATAGGTGCGGCCACGGCGATCGCGCCGGGGACGACCATCTCCTTGAGCGCGCCCCTGGTAGAGATGTCCACGCACGCGGCGTAGTCGGGCTTGCCGGTGCCCTCCATGATGCCGGGGATCTCCTTGAACTGGCGTCGCACCTCACCGATCATCGCGAAGGCCGCGCGGC
>CAZOSR010000100.1:0-7261 GCA_964582445.1 uncultured Coriobacteriaceae bacterium
ATCAGCTGAGAATAGCGAACTGCAGGTGGGTCTCGAGCGCGACCGAGCGTTCGCTGCGGATGCGATCAGCCCGCTCATCGCGGAGCGGCTGGCCGGTCAGCGTGTGGCCGTCATCGCACCGGCAGGGCAGATCGAAGCCGCCAACCGTGCCCGGGAGACCATCATGTCGGCCGGTGGGGAGGTCATGACCCTGACGCTCGCCGCTCCGGCACTCGGACTGGATACGGCTGAGCCGGAGGGACTTGCCGGTTTCCTGTATGGCAGGGACGTTGAGATCGCGCCAGCGGGTGCGGAGTTGGTGGGCCAGATCGCCGAGATCCTGACCGCCGAGTGGCGTTCAGGCGACGAGCGCCCGCTGACCGAGTTCCTGGTGACGAACGGCCTCATGGGCATTGAGAGCGCGCCGGGCACGGGGACGGTCGATGCGGTGGTGGTCGCAGGAGGTCCGCAGGGTCCCGCCGATACGCTCGGTCTCGAGGTTGCAAAGCGCTATGTCTCGGAGGGCGGACGTGCGGCCGGTGTGGACCTGGCCGTTGTGGAGGATGGAGTCGCCCTCATGTTCGCGGCGGAGGGCCTCCCGGCGATCGACCATCTTTCCACGCCGCAAGGCCAGTACTCCCTCGTCGCAGTGCTCGCAGGATTGGCGAGCGGGCACTACGGTACGGGGGATGGGGCGGACGGATACTACGCGCCTTTGGTCCCCTAGAGATCTGCTCCCCGCCACAGTCTCCAGAGCGCTCCGGCGACCTGGACGAACTGCCTGCCACGGTGCGCGAACCCGGCGATGTCACGACCCGTTGCATCATGCGCCATCGTGGTGGGCACCTCGATGATGCGGAACCCCGCGCGAGCGACGCGCACCGTCAGTGCTACCTCCACGCCATAGCCACGCGCGAAGGGCATCGCTGCCTGCCACGCCTGGCGGGTGAGCGCACGCTGGCCTGAGAGCGGGGCTGTGGGCTCGTAGCCCGAGAGCATCCGGATACCGGTTCGGGCCAGACCCTTCACCAACCCGATACCGCCGGAACCAGCGGGCCGGGGGAGTGTGGCGATCGTCATATCCGCATCTCCCGACAGGACGGGTGCGAGCAGGACTCCCGCCTCTTCGGCAGTATGCCCGAGATCCCCGTCGAGCAGCAGGATCACATCCGCGTCAGCGGCCACCGAATCCAGTCCCGTCTGGAGGGCACCGCCCTTGCCGAGGTTGACAGGTAGCTCGATGACGTCCGCTCCCGCGCTGCGGGCAAGAGCGGCCGTTCCGTCAGCGGACGCGTCGTCGATCACGAGGACCCGATCGATACCCCGTACCCCCAGAGCGGCGGAGACGGTCGCCTCGATACGGCCCGCCTCGTCATGAGCGGGTACGAGTGCGATCACACTCACCGTGCACCTCCTCGCCGCGTGAGTCTCCGGGTGATCGGCGCCGCCACTTCAGCAAACCCCGGAACCCGGAACGCCATCATGGCTCCGTACGCGGCCAGCAGGCCGGCTGATCCCGCGATCGCAAGCTGGATCAGGAATCCCCCGGGCAGTGCGAGGACCGGCGCTGTGACGAGTGCTGTGCCCCACGCAACGGCAGCACCCGCAGCAGAGGCCGCGCCGACCGCCAGGAACGTGCGCGCGAGCGTTCTCCCGTCAAACGGTCCAACACGCCTCCTGAGTATGAAGAGCAGGACTGCCGTGTGTACAAGGTAGAAGATGCCGTCGGCGATCGGGATACCGATGATCCCGAGACCACCCGACCCGCCAATACCGGTGGCGAGGGCGACATACAGGACGACGTGGAGTGCGGTCGCACCGATATTCGTGAGCATCGGGGTCTTGGTGTCCTGGAGTGAGTAGAAGGACTTGAGTACGTACATGTACCCCGCGAAGAACACGAGTGCGAGGGCCCACCACATGAGAACGTCGGCCACGATGGGTACATCCGCAGCCGTGAATCTACCGGCCTGGTACATGGTGATGACCGGCGTCGCAAGGGTGGCCAGGAGTGCCGCGAGTGGCATGATGAGCACCATCGTCGACCGCAGGCCCCGGCTGAACATGCGTTTGAATCCCTGAGTATCGGCGGCATTCGCCCGCTCGGTGAGTTCGGGGAAGATGGCGGTGGCGAGTGCGACCGCGAAGATCCCGTAGGGTAGTTGGTAGAACTGCCACGCGTAGCGCAGAGCCGCTTGACCGCCTTCACCGGTCGCCAGCGCGATGTTGTTGCGGAAGGTCACCGCTGCCATGTTGGTGATCACGTAGATGAGCGTGGGGACCATCTTCACGCCCACGGTCCTGAGCGCCGGGTGACGCCAGTCGATCCGCGGTACGTACCGGCCACCGAGCTTCACGATGCTCGGGATCTGTACCAGTGCCATCGTCACGACACCGAGCGTCGTTCCCACCGCAAGTCCGGTGAGCGCCAGTTGCGGGTCGCTCTCGCGGAACGGCACGTAGAAGCCGAGCAGGGTGACCGTGACGACGAGGTTGTTGAAGATCGGCGCTATCGCCGGGGCCAGGAACTTCCGGTACGAGTTCAGTACGCCAGCGAACACGAGTTGCGCGCCGTAGAAGACGATCTGCACAGCGAAGAAGCGGAAGAACCACGTGGCAAGTTGTGCTTGTTCGGCCGATATGGTGAGTGTTTGGAGGCGGACGAGCGGGCCCGGCCAGATGGTGGCGACCAGCGCCACGGCGCCGAGCACGAGTACGATGATATTGAGCACGTAGCTGGCAAAGCGCCAGGCGTCCTCCTCGCCGTCCTTCTGCATCCGCTCCATGAACAGCGGTATGAACACGCTCGAGAGGACGCCGCCAGCGAGCAACTCGAACACCATGTTCGGAAGGTTGTTGGCGATGTCATAGGAGTCTGCGATGGCCGTCAGGCCAAGCGCGTAGGCCATTGCCCAGGTGCGAACGAAACCTGTGAGGCGTGAGATGAGCGTCGATGTGGACATGAGCGCAGTGGAACGCGCTATGGATGGCTTCGCGATCGTGTCCTCCTCGGCTGTCTTCGGTCTCGGCCAAGTGTAGCTGACGACAGGGCGTTACCGAACCGGTGTCACGTTTCGGTATACTGGGCGACGGGCACTCAGAACCGGGTCGGCCTACGGTTCGATTCGCTCACGTCCCCCAGATCGTCCGATCACTTCGTCCTGCTCACGATCACTCTCAAGGAGATGCAATGAGACGACCGGGACGCGCACTTGCCGCCGTCCTACTGGGGGCCCTGCTGATGGCGCCGGTCCCGGCGGTGGCGGCCACCCCTGATGCGCACACGGTCGTGGTGGTTCTGGCGCCATACCTCACGTGGGATGACATCATGGGCGGGGAAATGCCTCACGCCGAGGCGCTGGCCGCATCGGGTACGGTGGGCGATCTCAACATACGCAGCAGCATCCGCTATGGCACCCGGCTCGAGCCTACGCACGTGGCACTGGCGATGTCGGCGGGTTCACCGATGGCATACGATGCCGCAGCACCAACCGCCTACGCAACGTCGGCGATGTCGGGTTCGTCCACTGCCGCGGAGGTCTATCGGCGGGTGATGGGTGTGCCCGTCGGATCGGCCGATATCGTGTACCTTGGACTGCCCCGGATACTGCGCCAGATCGAGAGCAGAGAGCTCGACGCGATTCCTGGAGCCCTCGGACAGATGGTGGAGAACGCCGGTGGATCCACCGCAGCTATCGGCAATTCGGATGGCGGTGTCGCCGCGGGGGAGCCGATCAGGAGTCGGCCCGCTGCTGTGCTCGCGATGAACGCGAGCGGCCTCGTGCGGTGGGGCGATGTCTCACTCGCGATGACGGCCGTCGACGTCGAGGCACCCTATGGCATTCGCACAGATGTGCAGCGTGTGCGTACCGAGTATCGGCAGGTACTGCGGCAGATGGCTGTCGCTTCAGGGCCGGGACTCGTGGTCATCGACACAGGTGACGGCGAGCGGGCACATCGGTACGCATCAGACGCGACTCCAGAGGTGGCCGAGCGACACAGACTGGAAGCAGCCCGCACTGTCGACGAGATCATCGGGCTCGTGCTGGAGGAGTTGCCGGCCGACGGTGCGGTGATGCTCGTATCGAACGGGCAGGCGCGCCCGGACGTCGGACCGGTCGGTCTTGCGCCCGTCGTTGTCGGTGGCGGTGGTTTCTCGGGAGGCCTGATCGCATCGCCCTCGACGCATCGCCCAGGGTTGATGACCGACCTGGACGTTGCCGCCACGGTGCTGGATATGATGGGATTGGAGCGGCCTGTCTCGGTGCGGGGCAACGCCGTGGGACAGACCATGCTGGGCAGCGACTTGCCCGGGCGTGTCGAGCACCTCAAGGCGATGAACGCGACTGCAGTGTCCGTCGACACCGTGCGACTGTCGGTCCAGACGGGCTACATCGCGGTGACCGTTCTGACCCTGATCGCATGCGCGCTGCTGCTTGGCAGGATGCGGCGGTCCCGTGAGAGTTGGGGACACCGGGCAGAGACCGCTTTCCGGCATGTCATCATGCTCCTCCTCTCCATGCCGGTCTCCGCCACGTTGATGTACGTCCTGGTGCCATATCCGAGCTCGCCTGAGGCCGTGGTGCTCCTCTTCGCGGGCGTCACGATCGCAGTCTGGGCGGTGCTGTCCCTGCTGGAACGGCTCCTGGGCTCAGCGATCGCACTCTCGGTGGCCGGATTGGGCACGGCCGGGGTACTGCTGCTCGACCAGCTTCTGGGTGCGCCGCTGTCCTTCTCCGGACTGTTCAGCTACTCTCCGCTGCTCGGGGCACGGTATTACGGCATCGGGAACGAGGGCGCCAGTATCGTCGTGGGTGCTACGCTGGCGGGACTTGCACTGCTTGTCGATGCCAGACGGGATCGACCGTGGATTCACCACGTGCGGGCATGGGCGCCTGCGGTGATCGGTCTTGCCATCGTGTTCATCACGGCCGCGCCCTTCCTTGGCGCGAATATCGGGGTGATCGCGTGGGGAACGGCAGCGTTCGGCATCATGTGGCTGTACCTCAACGGGCGCAAGATGACACCCGGCTGGTTCATCCTCGGCATCGTCATTGTCATGGCGTTTGTCGTGGCCTTCTCGCTCTATGACCTCGCGGGGAGTGGGGCGCAGACGCACCTTGGTCGGGCGTGGGAAAGCGCCGACAGCGGAGGCCTCATCGAGCTCTGGCGGATCATCGTCCGCAAGGCCGAGACGAACTGGCGTGTGTTGCGGGCCACGAACTGGTCGATTCTGATGATCGCCATTCTCGGCTTCCTCGCGTACATGCGTTGGCGCCCGCACGGAGTGTTCGCCGAGACGCTTCAGATGTACCCGGCATTCGCCGTGGCGATGAGCGCAGCGCTGTGGGGGAGCCTGGTCGGTTACTTCACCGAGGACTCGGGCATCGTCATCCCCGCGCTCGTCATGCTCTACATCACGGCGAGCCTGCTCCACCTGATGCTGTCTTCACCGCCGGGCGTGCAGCTCGAGGAGGTCCGATGAGCGCTGCGACCGCATATCTTGCAGCTGTCGCCGCCGCACTCGTGGCGGGGTTGCTCGTGCCGGCGAGCGTGATGCGCGCGCTGAGTCCATCTCTCGAGGGTACACGCTTGAGCGCCACCAACTACCGTGGTCGCACGGTGTACCTGGGACTCGGTCTAGTGTGGGTCGTCTGGGCGGTTTCGCTCATGGTGATGAGCACGGCATTCGACATGGTTGCGGCCTTGATGGACGTCGACCATAGCGGCTACACGGTTGCGCTGTTAGAAGGACCGCTCACGCTTCCGCTGTACGCTGTCCCGTTCATGCTCGTGACGCTTGCTGTCGTGCTGGGCTTCGTGGACGACGCGTTGGGATCTCACGGCGACAAGGGATTCCGGGGGCACCTCTCAGCGCTTGTATCGGGGCGGTTGACCACCGGCGGACTGAAGCTGTTCGGCATCGGCGCGGTGGCGGCCGTCTACGCGTGGCACATCGCTGCCGGGCGTGCGGCGTCTGCGGCGGGGACGCTGGAGATGCTCCTGGTCTGGGTGCTCGCTACGCTTGTCATCGCACTCAGTGCGAACCTTCTCAACCTGATGGACCTGAGGCCGGGGCGCGCGCTCAAGACGTATACGCTTCTCGCGTTGATGGCCGCTCCGCTGTTCGTGATGGATGCAGCGCGTGCATTCTCCGCGTACACCGCATCACTTGCCGAGGTTGGCGTCGCGCACTGGGGCGATGTCGATACGGTGGTCGCAATCGCATGCATGGCGATCGTGCTCGTCGGTCCGGTCGCTGCTGTGTGGCGCTACGATCTTGGCGAGCTCGGAATGCTCGGCGATGCGGGAAGCAACGCAATGGGGGCCATCGTCGGCTACATTCTGGCGGCATCGCTGACGACCGTCTGGCTCGGTGTCATTGCAGTCGTGCTGCTCGCACTCAATCTGCTGTCCGAGCGCTTCTCCTTTAGCGCGGTCATCGAGCGATGCGGGCCGCTCCGGGCACTGGACATGCTCGGCAGGCTGCCCGCGGACGCGCCCACTGACTGTCAGTCGGCCGTTGACGAAGCTCGGAGCGGATGAACGGTGGTCCGGCTGTCAGGGAGGTAGGGTAGGATTGGTACGTTCACGGGCGAGAGGACTGGGGCAGCGAGTATGACAAAGCACATCTTCGTGACCGGCGGCGTCGTATCGGGACTCGGAAAGGGCATCACTGCCGCATCGCTGGGCCGCTTGCTGAAAGGGCGCGGGCTCAAGGTGACCATCCAGAAGCTCGATCCCTATCTGAACGTCGATCCGGGAACGATGAGCCCCTTCCAGCACGGTGAGGTGTTCGTGACAGATGACGGCGGCGAGACAGACCTCGATCTCGGGCACTACGAGCGCTTCATCGACGAGTCGCTGACCCGTGACTGCAGCGTCACCGCTGGCTCCATCTACCAATCGATCATCACCAAGGAGCGCAAGGGCGACTACCTGGGTGGCACGGTCCAGGTCATCCCTCACGTCACGAACGCCATCAAGGAACGCGTTCTGCGCCTTGCCGAGCAAACGCAGGCCGACGTGGTCATCACCGAGGTCGGCGGTACGGTCGGCGATATCGAGTCGCTGCCATTCATCGAAGCCATTCGCCAACTGCGCAAGGATGTAGGCCGCGAGAATGTCTGCTACATCCATGTGAGCCTCGTGCCGTATATCGCGGCATCCGCAGAACTCAAGACCAAGCCGACCCAGCACTCCGTCAAGGAGTTGCGAAGCATCGGTATCCAGCCCGACTTCATCGTGTGCCGGTCCGATCGTCCGATCGATGCGGGTATCC
>CAZOSR010000101.1:0-7230 GCA_964582445.1 uncultured Coriobacteriaceae bacterium
CCGGAAAGGTCCTCCCAGCTGATGTCGAAGACGCCCTCGCCGAGCTCGAGTGCGACACCGTCGATCTTCACCGCACGTGCCATCATGAGGCGCCGGGCCTCTGACGTGGTCGGCACCAGGCCGGCCTGCTTCATGACGGCCGGCAGGTGGACGGTGTCCCCGGGGTGCTCGACACGCACCTCGGGCACATCCTCGGGGATCTCGTGGTGCTTGAAGACCGCATCAAAGGCAGCCTCGGCCACCACTGCAGCGTCCGCGTCGTGATACAGAGTGACGACCTCACGCCCCAGGCGGCGCTTTGCGGCGTTGGGGTGAAGCTCGCCAGAGTCCAGCCCTCGCTCGATCCCGTCGATCTCGTCCACGGGAAGCGCCGTACACAGCCGGTAGTACTTCACCATGAGCTCGTCGGGAATCGACATCACCTTGCCGAACATCTCATCGGCGGCATCGGTGAGCCCTATGTAGTTGCCGTAGGACTTGCTCATCTTCTGAACGCCATCCGTGCCCTCGAGCAGCGGCAGCGTAAGACAGACCTGCGGAGACATGCCGAGTTTCTCCATCAGCTCACGCCCGGCAAGGAGGTTGAACAGCTGGTCCGTGCCCCCAAGCTCGACATCGGCTTTGATCGCAACAGAGTCGTATGCCTGGGCCATCGGGTACAGGAGCTCATGCAGCGAGATGCCGATCCCCTCGCGATAGCGCTTCTGGAAGTCATCCCGCTCCATGATGCGCGCGACGGTGAACTGACTCGTCAGGCGGAGGATGTCGGCGAATCCCAGCGGCCCGAGCCACTCGGAGTTGCGTCGCATGGTAGTGCGCTCAGGATCGAGGATCTTGAACGCCTGCTCTATATAGGTAGTAGCGTTGGCCTCCACCTGCTCGGGCGTGAGCGCGGGCCGAGTCGTACTGCGGCCAGACGGATCTCCGATGAGCGCGGTGAAGTCGCCGATGATCAGAACCACCGAGTGGCCGAGGTCCTGGAACTGCCGCAGCTTGCGCAACGGTACGGCGTGGCCGAGGTGCAGATCAGGCGCCGTGGGATCCACGCCGAGCTTGATGGTGAGCTCGCGTCCCTCGGCGAGCTTTGCCACGAGGGCGTCTGCCGGAACGATGTCGGCGGCACCGCTCGCGATCGTCTTCATCTGCTCATCAACACCGCGCACCGGCGTGATCACGCATCCTTTCGGTTCTGGACCTGTTGCCGAGTCGCCACCGCGTGGCGCTGGCATGGCCCGGCGATTGCAGGTCATACTAGCACGACCCGGGCGAGCATCAGGGCCCGTGCGGTAGAGTATGCGCAAGATGACAACAGAGCGGGATGGCTCCGTCCGTGAACCACTGCTCCGCGGAACCACAGTGTTCCGCCACCGATGCGAGGAATCCTCATCATATGAGCCGAAACGACGACAAACCAAAGCCCCGCCCGCGGCCGCAACCGCGGAAACGAAGCGCCGCCCAGCAGAGCGCGAGCAGTCGCTCCACCGCCCGGCAGGGGCAGGCGCCGCGGAGCTCCACACGCACCTCGAGCGGCGCAACAAGTCGCACGGCCACACGTGATCGTGCCGGAACCTCAGCGCGCGGCGCACAGCCGCGCGTCCGGGCCGCCAGCGCGCAGACCACCAGGCAGCCCTCGCCGCGCGGCCGTGTGCGCCCCGCACCGAGCAAGCGCCGCCGCATCGTGCGCCGCATCGTGATGACCGCGCTCGTAGTGTTGATGCTCCTGCTTGTCGCTGGCGGCATCGCGGGATGTATCGCGTACGACCGTCTCACCGAGGATCTCCCCGACCTCTCACAAGGAGCGGCGCCTCTTGCCGAGACCAGCGTGATGTACGACCGCAATGGCGATGTGCTGGTGGAGCTCCACGCCGAGCAGAACCGGACCTACGTGCCGCTCGCAAGCATTCCGCCGCAACTCCGACAGGCGGTCATCTCCACCGAGGATCAGAACTTCTACGAGCACAAGGGTGTCGATCCGTTTGGCATCGCCCGCGCACTCTGGGTGAACGTCACCCAGGGCAAGCGACACGGCGGATCGACGATCACGCAGCAGTATGTGGTCAACACGTTCATCGAGCGCGAGGACACGCTCACGCGCAAGCTCAAGGAAGCGATACTCGCGTACCAACTCGAGTCGCAATTCACCAAGGACGAGATACTTGAGAAGTACCTGAACGCGATCTACTTCGGGCATGGTGCCTATGGTGTGCAGGCTGCGGCGACGACCTACTTCGGCAAGGACGTCGGGCAACTGACGACCGCGGAGTGCGCGATGATCGCGGGCGTCATCAAGTCTCCCGGCAGTTACTCCCCGCGCATCGACCCTGAGGCGGCCAAGAACCGGCGCGACACCGTGTTGGGGCAGATGCTCTCACAGGGATACCTCGACCAGCCCACTCATGACGCGGCGGTAGCCGAGCCGTTCACCCTTGCGGCTCCGGCAACGGAATCGACCATTGCGCCGTACTTCGTGGAGTGGGTCAAGCAGACGGCGATCGACCAGTTCGGCCCGGACATGGTCTACAAGGGCGGCCTTCACATCTACACCACGATCGATCCGGCCGACCAGGCCGCAGCCGAAAACGCGATCGCCTCGATACTGGATCAGCCTGATGACCCATCTGCGGCCCTGGTCTCCCTCGATCCGCGTACCGGTGAGGTGCGCGCGCTCGTGGGCGGAAAGGACTTTGCCACGCAGCAGTTCAACGTGGCGGTGCAGGGTCCGCGCCAGCCCGGGTCTTCATTCAAGCCGTTCGTGCTTGTGGCGGCGCTGGAGGACGGCATCTCCCCTGAGCAGACGTACGAGAGCGCACCCGGTTCGTTCGCCATCCCTGGCGGGCAGACGTGGAAAGTGACCGGCTCGTCAGCCGGTGGCCCGATGCGTCTGCGGGTAGCCACGGCCAAGTCGATCAACTCGGTGTTCGCGCAACTCATCCTTGAAGTCGGAGCGGACACGGTGGCGGAGACCGCCCAGCGGATGGGGATCGAGACGCCTATCAAAGCGGTGCCGGCGATAGCGCTTGGCTCACAGGAGGTCACGCCTCTTGAGATGGCATCCGCCTACGGTACGCTGGCGAATGCGGGGACGCACGTCCCTGCGCACGGGATCTCGCGCATCGTCGACGTGAGCGGCGAGACGATCTTCGAGGCCCAGACCGCGGGCACCGAGGCGATATCACCCGCGATCGCCTACATCACGACCGACATCCTCAAGGGCGTCATCACCGGAGGTACCGGGACCGCCGCCAAGATCGGTCGACCCGCCGCCGGCAAGACCGGAACCACGCAGGAGTACCGCGACGCATGGTTTGTCGGTTACACGCCTGATCTCGCCACATCGGTTTGGATGGGCCACGTGGAGGGTCAGATCGAGATGACCAACGTGCACGGCAAGAAGGTGACCGGAGGTTCCTTCCCCGCGCAAATCTGGGCGGCGTACATGAAGGCGGCACTCGCCGACGTGCCGGCAACCGATTTCGCGAAGCCACGCGGCGTCAGCTCGGCAACCATCTGCCTCGAGACCGGTCTGATGGCATCCGAGAACTGCACCACCACGGCATCCGCGATCTTCCTCACCGACGCGATGCCAGGGCCGTGCGAGCTCCATGCTCTGCCCTCCGTTATCGACGTGCCGAACCTGATCGGAGTCCAGAAGGCGGATGCACTGGCGCAACTGACAGGGCTCGGACTCATCGCCACGATAGAGGAGACTGCCGTGGCTGGCGTGCCGACCGGCATGGTCGCAGACCAATCGCCCAGGATGGGGCAGCAGGTTCCCCCCGGGTCGACCATCGGCTTGATCGTGTCATCAGGTCCCCCGAAGACCGAACCGCCTGTTGCCGGTTTCTCATACACACCTGAGGTGATCAATGCAGGCGTGCCGGTCACGTTCGACGCATCGGACGCGTACGATCCTGATGGCTCCATCGTGAAGTGGTACTGGGAGTTCGGCACGGGCGCCGATGCGACCGCGCTCGGCGAGACCGTGACCTACACGTTCCAGAACGCCGGCACGTACACGGTCACCCTGTGGGTCACCGACGACACGGACTTGGTCTCAAGCCTGCCGCTGGAGGTCGAGGTCAAGCAACCCTGATGTCGAGTGTCACCTGATACCGCGGTGGAAGTGTCCACTGGTGGCAGGTGTCACGAGTGGCTCCGCAGGCGGAGGACCGCCTGCGGCGACGTGCGCAACTGCTGCTGACACAGCGCGGACGATGCGTGCGGCCTCATCAGCGCCTTCATCCGTGAAGTCAAGGCGTACACCGGCCACCCCGCTCGCCACGATGGCGTCCAGCGAGCGTGAGAGGTCTAGCGTGACCGAGTTCATCACATGCGAGCGACCCAAGGTATCGGTTGTCACCGGGAACTCGTATCCCTTCTGGTCGCGGAGCTTCCACCACCCGTCACGGCGGGAGCATGAGGCGCACGCGCGCTTGCAGTCACCAGCCGCCATCAGGACGCACTGCTCGGTCACCATCACCTCGGCTCGACCCCACACGACGTACCCCACCGGCACGGAAACCGAGGCGACCACCTCTGCAAGCTGACGCCCGCTGAGCTCGGGCGAGAGCCACACGAACGATGCCCCGAGCGCGTGCAGGACCTGCACAGCGTGTCCATTGAACGCGTTGAGCGGCCAGTCGGCGTGGACCTCACCTGCCGCCGCCGCACGAGAGAGCGAGCCGAGCTCGCCCGCCAGAACGGGGCTGCCGTCGCGGTACGTGTCGATCCAGGAGAGATCCCGGGGCCAGACCACGCGCGGAAGCAGCGGGCGCACCCCGTGCGGCAGCGGAGTCGTGGCGCGACCGCGAAACACGCGGAGCCACACCGCGTCAGCGCCAGCGTCGACACACGCCCTGGCGGTCTCCACATCCCAGGCAGTCGCGACGATGGAGGGTGCCACGGGGGCCGAGCGCGCCCGCGTGCGCGCAGCGAGCACCTGCGGGCGCTGGAGCCTCCGGCCCTCATACGCGGTCAGCCTCGCATCATCGAGTCGCTCGATGGCCGTCCGGCGCACGGCGTGCAGCTGCGAGTATCCGATTCCTGCACCGGCGCCCAGGTCGATCTGCCACGAAGCTGCGCGGTAACCCGAGCCGCCGAGTCGGCCCACGTGTGCGATGACCTCGTCGACACCCACTGCCTTGGTACGTGCCGGCTCAACGACCTCGCCCTGCGCTAAGGCGGTGATGTCGCCGGCAGTGACGGCAACCTCGAGCGGCTCCCCGATGCGCAGCGTCACCGCGACATCCACGGGCACGGACAGGCGCTTGCCGTCCTGATCGCCGCCGAACGTCCTCCGCGCCGCCTCAAGCAACGCGGCGTCAGCAACGCGGAAGACGCGGTCCCCCACGGCGACGGGACGTGCGACCTCAAGCGACACTGTCTCGCCCGCCGGGGCGCTCGAGACACGGGACGTACCGATGCGAAGCTCGCCCGCTTCCTGTGTGAAATGCCCTGATCTCGTCCAGAACTGCAGCGTATCCGCAGGGTCGAGCGATCGCTCGAGGGGCACCCGTGCGACACCCGCCTCGACCCCGGCCACCCGACCGATGAGCACGCCCCTGTTGTTGGGGCGGGTGTAGCTCATGAGTGCCCGGCCCCGGTCGCCTGTAAGGTAGGCCTCCGTGAAACCACGGCTGAATGCCTCCTCAAGACGCTGCCACTCGGACGGCATGACCTGGTACGCCCCGGGATCCGCGAGTGCTCGGTCGAGTGCATCACGGTAGACCGACGTCACGATGGCAACATACTCGGGCGACTTCATTCGGCCCTCGATCTTGAGTGCTGAGACACCGGCGCCGATGAGGGCCGGCAGCTGCCCGATGCCCGCGAGGTCCTTGGTGGACAGCAGGTGGCGCCCGGGTGTCGCTACGGCATCACCATGCGCGTCGATGAGGTCGTACTGCAGTCGGCATGGCTGAGCGCACAGCCCGCGGTTGGCCGAACGCTGGCCGATAAGTGACGACATGAGGCACTGTCCCGAATACGAGTAGCACAGCGCACCATGCACGAATGACTCGACCTCGATATCCGCCTCCGCGCACGCAGCGATGGCGGCAAGCGACAACTCGCGGGCGAGAGTGACCCGCTTCACCCCGAGACCGGCGAGCACGTGCACCGCCTCAGGGTTCATCGTGCTGATCTGCGTAGAGCCATGTACACGCACGTCGGGCAGCGACTGGCGGATCAGATGAAGCAAACCGAGGTCCTGGACGATCACCGCATCGACTCCGGCAGCCCACGCCGTGTCGACAAGGTCGAGTGCGGCCTGCAGCTCCGACGGAAGCACGACGATGTTTGCCGTCAGATAGACCCTCACGCCCCGCAGATGCGCAAAGCGCACCCATTCAGCCAGAGACCCCTCATCGAAGTTGGCCGCGCCACGGCGCGCGTTGAACGCGCCGAGCCCCAGGTACACTGCATCAGCGCCGTTGGCTACGGCTGCAACCAGCGCTTCCGGACCGCCTGCGGGCGCGAGCAGCTCTACTGTCTTTGATGGTGTGAGCAACGCTTCTCTTTCGGTGAACGCTCGTTGGCCTGCATACGTCTATCAAGACGGTATACTGATGCTTCATCCGATTGGTCGTCGTCCGACTCCGCCCGGACCTGGACCATGATAGACCGTACGCTCGGAAGGAGTCTTGTGTCGAGACGTTCGAGGATACGGCACCAGAAGCGTTCGCGCGTCGTGCCGTTCGTGGCCGGCGTGATCGTGTTCGCGATGCTCGGATCGGTGCTCGCGACTGGAGCTGCCGCTGCAGTGGGTATCGGTGTCGCAGATAGCTGGTTCGCCGACCTTCCCAGCATCGAGGACACCGATGCCTTTGAGGTAGCCCAGGCCACGAAGGTGTACTCGGCTGATGGCATCCTTCTCGCCAACCTCTACCTCGAGAACCGGCAGGTCGTCGCCCTAGACGCCATCTCCCCCCACCTGCTGCACGCGGTGGTCGCCGTAGAGGATGAACGCTTCTACGAGCACGATGGGGTCGACTACCTCGGAATCATGCGCGCGTTCATCACGAATGCGACATCCGACCGCCGCGAGGGCGCGTCCACGATCACGCAGCAGTACATCCGGAACACGATCCTGTCCGATGAACGCTATGACATCAGCTATCGGCGCAAGGCACGTGAGGCATGGCTCGCGCTTGAGTTGGAGCGCAAGTACGACAAGAACGAGATCCTGTCCATGTACATCAACACCGTCTACTACGGCGAAGGCGCGCACGG
>CAZOSR010000102.1:0-7115 GCA_964582445.1 uncultured Coriobacteriaceae bacterium
CCTGACATGGCGCTCCGAGGCGAAGGGGAGGGTGAACCAGAAGGTCGAGCCCGAACCCGGTTCGCTGTCCGCGCCCACCTCTCCACCCAGGAGTTCGATGATGCTCTTGCAGATCGAGAGTCCCAGGCCGGTACCACCGATCTCTCGTGTGAGCGAGGAGTCCACGCGGTAGAACTTGGTGAACAGCCGTGCCTGGTCCTCGGGGGCGATGCCGATCCCTTCGTCTCGGATGCCGACCTTCACCCGCGAATCTTCGACGTGGGCCGTGACGTACACATCGCCGCCTTGCGGCGAGTACTTGATCGCGTTGCTGATGAAGTTGATGAGCACCTGTCCGACACGGTCGGGATCGCCCGCGGCTCTGGGCAGCCCTTCGGCGATGTCCACGTGGATCGTCCGGCCCTGCTGGTCCGTGACGGCCTTGAACGTGTTCACGGCGCCCATGATCCGCTCGGCGATATCGAGCGGTTGCACCTTGAGCACGATGCGCCCGCTTTCGATGCGGGAGATGTCGAGCATGTCGTTGATCAGTTCCACCAGGCGGTCCGAGTTCTCCTTGACGATGGAGAGGAACTCCTGCTGGATCTCGTTCACCTCTCCGGCCTCGCCATCGAGGATCAGGTCGATGTAGCCCTTTATCGAGGTGAGCGGCGTGCGGAGTTCGTGGCTCACCGTGGAGACGAACTCGTTCTTCATCTGCATGGCTTCGCGCTCGGCGGTGACGTCTCTGATGGTGCAGACGGATCCGAGGTAGGCGTGCCGGTCATCGAAGACGGGGTCGACGCGCACGTCGACGATGCGGTGCTTGGGCTCCTCCATGCGGACCTCGCGGGTCTGCGTACCGGTCGTCTGCACGGGTCCCTCGGGATCGGTGGAGAGTCCGAAGATCGTCCAGGTGTCGGTCACCAGTCCAACAAGCTCCTCAGCGCCCTTGCCGAGAAGCGTCTCAGCCGCCGGGTTCACAAAGGTCACGCGGTCATCGGCATCGAAGACGATGATCCCGTCGCTCGTGCTCAGCAGGATCGCCTCTGATCGCTTCGTGGCGGCGAGCATCTCCGTGTCGTCCCGGAGCGTCAGGACGGCGCCTGTCGCGTCAGCGTCCTGGTACGGCGTCACCGTGAACGAGTAGCAGCGGTTCCGCTGCTCGAAGGTGCTCTTCACGACCTCGTTCACGTCGAGCGCTGTCTCTACCCCCTGGATGAGCTCGGTCACGCCGAGCACGCTCGAGGGCGAGCCGACGGTCTCGCTGCGCGTGAGCTGCAGCATCTCCGCGGCCGGCTCGTTCAGCATACGGACCGTGCGGTCGGGGGAGATCGCGATCATCCCCTCCCGGGTTCCCGCCATGAACGCCCGGATGTGTGAGAAGCAGCGCCGTTCGTTGTCTGTGGGCATAGTCGTCCCCTCGATGCGGACACACCTCACCACCACGTTATTCGTATACCTGCGGGCGATTCCTGCCAAGGGTGACCTCGCGAAAGGGTGCGTACGGATGGCAGAAGGAGCGGATAGGATCCGCTCCTTCTGGTGTGATCGATGGTGCCCCCTGGAGGATTCGAACCTCCGACACCAGGTTTAGGAAACCTGTGCTCTATCCCCTGAGCTAAGAGGGCGCGTGACGGATTCTACCACCCGCATAAGGGTGGCTGCATCGGGTGTGACCCGTGGCGGCACGCCGACTTGAGGCGCGCGCGCGCCTGGGGTAGCGTTCTTGCCGACACGCGACACAGGGCGGCGCAGGAGGGAACGTGGCGTTCAACAGCATATCGTTCCTGTTCGCGCTCCTTCCGGCGCTGCTTCTCGTCTACTACCTCCTGCGCGGACGGGGTGCACGGAACGTCGCATTCGTCCTCGCGAGTCTCGTCTTCTACGCGGCAGGCGGGACGACGGCGCTGATCGCTCTCGTCGCCTCGATCGTCGGCAACTACGTGCTCGGCCTCTGTATCGAAACGGCACGTCGTCGTGGCGTGCGACAGGCCCAGGCCGTGCTTGCCGTCGGGGTACTCGGCAACCTGGGGCTGCTCGGCTACTTCAAGTACTCAGGATTCGCGCTCGGCACGCTGATCCGCGCGTTCGATCTGGAGATCCAGGTGCCGGCCGTCGTCATCATCACGGGGGTCTCGTTCTTCACGTTCCTGGCGATCAGCTACCTTGCCGACATCTACCGAGAGCGCGCCCGGGCGGCCCGGAATCCACTGGACACCGCCCTGTACATCGCGGACTTCGCAACGTTGCTCGCAGGGCCGATCGTGCGGTGGGAGCACTTCGCTCCGCAGGTGCGCGACCGGCGTGAATCGGTGCCGCTGTTTGCCGAGGGCGTGGAGCGGTTCATCATCGGACTCGGGAAGAAGGCGATCCTGGCGAGCGGCCTCGCCGCCCTCAACGCCGAGGTGTTCTCTGTCGAGGCCGGTCAGCTTGCCGTGATCGACGCGTGGCTGGGCGCCGTCGCCTATACGCTCCAGATCTACTTCGACTTCTCGGGGTACTCCGACATGGCCATCGGACTCGGCCTGATGTTCGGGATCAGGCTGCCAGAGAACTTCCGATGGCCGTACATCGCTACTTCGATCACGGATTTCTGGCGCCGATGGCACATCAGCCTGAGCCAGTGGTTCCGCGACTACGTCTACATTCCGCTGGGAGGTAGTCGTGTCGGGCGCGCGCGGCTGGTGCTCAACCTGCTCATCGTGTGGGGACTTACCGGACTCTGGCACGGGGCAGCCTGGGTCTTCGTGGCCTGGGGACTGTACTACGGTGTGTTGCTGATCTTCGAGAAGCTGATCCTCGGGGACCGTATCGACCGCATATGGCGACCGGTGCGCCATGTAGCCGTGGTCGTGGTCGTGGTCGTGGGCTGGGTGCTCTTCAGCGCGCCAGGGCTGTACGCAGCGCTCGATCGCCTTCAGGTGATGTTCGGACTCGCTGGAGCTACGCTGACGAGTTCACGCACGGCCTTCTACCTCGTGCAGTACCGGTTCGAGCTGCTGCTCGGTGTTGCGATGTCGATGCCGGTTGGTGCGTGGCTGCGACAGCGCTTCATGGGTGCGGGATCCACGACGCTGCCCACCATCGCGCGGCTCGCCCGCCCCGCCGTACTCGCTGTGGTCTTCCTGGTGTCGATCGCCTTCCTGGTCAACATGTCGTATCAGCCGTTCATCTACTTCAGGTTCTAGGCGCGCATGAGACTCACCATCGAACGCAGAGCTCAGCAAGCGGTCATCGCGGTGTTCATCGCGGTGCTTGCCGTCATCCCCATCGCGCACATCGTGGTCCCTGACGAGACGACATCGCTACTCGAGCGGCGTGATCTGGCGGAGTTGCCGGAGTGGACGGTCGAGACGGTGCGCAACGGCATCTACTTCCGGAGTGCGGAGACATACCTCAGCGAGCAGATGCCCTGGCGCGAGCACGTTGTCCGGTTCTACAGCGTGTTCCGCTTACGGGTTATGGGCCGACAGCTCATCAACAGCGTGTACATGGCTGATGATGGCTTTCTGCTCAACCAGCCGCCCCCCGCTCCCGGGCCGGACAAGACCGAGCGCATCGAGGCGGCTGTGGGACGGCTGGCCGAACTGAACCGGCGCGTGGAGTCGTACGGCGGGAGGTTCGTCTACCTGCACGTGCCCGACAAGCAGACGGTCTACCACAGACACTACCCCTGGTACGTGGAGTGGCCGTCGAGCTACGACGAGGTGGACGTCGCGCTCATCGACCGCCTCGAGACCGCGGGCGTTCCCGCGATCGATCTGCGTTCGCAGTTCCTTGAGAGCGACTCGGAAGACCTCTACTATCGCACCGACCATCACTGGACGTTCGAGGGCGCCTACCTCGGCTATGCGCGTCTTGTGGAGCACTTCGAACTCCGGCCGTATCCGCTCGACGACCTCGTC
Source organism: uncultured Coriobacteriaceae bacterium (assembly GCA_964582445.1). Taxonomy (GTDB): domain Bacteria; phylum Actinomycetota; class Coriobacteriia; order Anaerosomatales; family Anaerosomataceae; genus Anaerosoma. Next base: position 3,888 of record CAZOSR010000102.1, read on the forward strand.
GTGACGACGTTGCCCAATCCGTACGTGGGATCGCAGAATCGCCGCATCGGCATGGCGGTGGAGACGACGGATCGGCTTACGTTCGCTCAACCCAAGGTTCCTGTGCCGTACACGATGACAGTCCTGAATGGCGAGCCCGTTCCCATGTTCGCGATGCCTGACGGTCCGGATGAGCCCGTCGACTATCTCGCGTTCATGGGTGGCGATCTCGGGGAGATCGTGATCGATACGCATCGACCGGAGCTGCCCGACGCGCTGCTCGTGGGGACGTCGTTCACCAACGCGATCGAGCCGCTCTTGTACCTGAACTTCGACCAGCTGCGGATCCTCGATCTGCGCGCCTACCACGAGATGGAGCTGTACGAGTACGTTGCCGAGCACGAACCCGACTGCGTGATGCTGCTCGTGAGCAGCCACGAGATCCTTGCCGATGAGGGCAATGCGCATTTCGGGGAGGCCGAGGCTGGCACGTCTGCACGGTAGACGCTGTCATCAGGAGCCGCAGACTGATCTCCGTGCGCATACCAGTGTTGTGCCGATTCGGGTTATCGTAAGCGCTTGAGGAGTATCCGACTCATCGCCCGGTGCCTGGGAGGGCTCTGATGTACCGAGACAAGACAGTAGGCGTGGTCGTGCCGTGTCACAACGAGAGCCGGCTCATCGGGTCGGTGATCGACACCATGCCAGACTACGTGGATCGCATCATCGTGGTCGACGATGTCAGTTCCGATGATACGGCTGCTATCGTGAGCGCGTACGTCGAGCGCATGCCGGAAAGAGTCCGGCTGATCCGCCATGAACGCAACGGCGGGGTCGGGGCGGCGATCGTCACCGGGTACAAGGCGGCAGTCGAAGAAGGTCTGGACATGACCGCGGTCATGGCCGGTGACGCGCAGATGGATCCGGATGACCTTGACGCACTGCTCGATCCTATCGTCGAGGGGCGATGCGACTACTCCAAAGGCAACCGGCTGTTCACCGGCGATGCATGGAAGGTGATCCCGAGGGTCCGCTACCTCGGCAATTCGGCGCTGTCGCTGATGACCAAGATCGCCTCGGGCTACTGGCATGTGGCGGACTCGCAGACCGGGTACTGCGTGGCGACGCATGAGGCTCTCGCCACGATCGATCTGGACGCACTGTACCCGCGATACGGGTTCCCGAACGACATACTCGTGCAGCTCAACATCTACAACTTCAGAGTGCTCGATGTTCCGGTGCAGCCCGTATACGACGTGGGGGAGAAGTCCGGCATCAGGCTCTGGAAGGTGATTCCGACCCTATCCTGGCTCCTGTTCCGGAGGTTCTGGTTCAGGATGTTCCAGAAGTACGTCATCAGAGACACTCATCCGCTCGTTCTGTTCTACGTGACCGGCATCGCGTTCACAGTCATCGGATTCGTACTCGGTCTGTTGCAGGTGATCGCGAGGATCGACGCCCGTCCACTCTCTCTCGCCACGACCGTTCTGGCCGCGATACTGCTTATCTCCGGCCTGCAGTTCGTGTTCTTCGCGATGTGGTTCGACATGGATTACAACAGAGACATACGCTGAGCCCGATGGGCGGCACGATGCGCGTTCTGATGGTAAGCACCTCGTATCCACGGCACATCGGCGACCACGCTGGCCACTTCGTTGCCGCGCTCGCCGAGCATCTCGTGGGGCTCGGGCATGCGGTCACGGTGCTGGCGCCGCATGAGGGCAGGCTGCCGCCTCGTGAGACGATCGGCGGGGTTCGTGTGGAGCGCTTCGTGTACCTTCCAGGGGCTCTGGAGCGGGTAGCGTACGGGGACGGGATTGTGGAGAACCTGCGGCGCATCCCTCTTGCGGCACTCGGCATGCCATTCTTCGCCGCGGCGCTTCGCCGCACCACCCGGCGGCTCTCGGGCGATGCGGACATCGTGCACATCCATTGGGGGCCAACCGCTGTACTCGCTGCACCGTGGCGCCTGAACGCGCCCTACGTTCTCACCCTGCACGGGACCGACGTGACACTCGCGCGGCGCGGCGGCCTGTGGAAGCGGCTACTGCGGAGTGCGGTCACGAGGGCCGCTGGCGTGAGCGTGGTGGCAGACGAACAGCGCCGATTCCTTCTCGGGGCCGACCTGTGGGATGAAGAGCGTCCGCTGGCGGTGATTCCCGCAGGTATCGACGATGAGCTTACGGGTCGGCCGCGGCTCGAACGTGGTGACGGGCCGCTCGAGTTCATCTTCGTCGGTCGGCTCCTGCCCACCAAGGGCGTCCTTGAGCTTCTCGAGGCGTTTGTGGACCTGTGCGCGCGCGGGGTGGATGCGCGTCTGCGTCTTGTCGGCAGCGGACCCCTGGAGTCGGAAATCCGCGAGCGTGCCGCACGCGATGGAGTCAGTGACCGCGTGCAGATAAGCGGCGTCCTGGAGCACGCCGAGACACTCGAGGCGATCGGGTCCGCCGACGCTTTGGTGCTCCCATCCTACGGTGAGGGTAGTCCGCTGGTAGTGGCTGAGGCGCTTGCGCTCGGGACTCCCGTGATCGGGACCCGCGTCGGGGCCATCCCGGATCTGCTTGGCGCTGATGGATTGGTCGTCGATCCAGGCGATGTCACCGGACTCGGGGACGTCATGGAGCGCCTGGCGAGGGAACCGGTGCTGCGTGAGCGGCTGTCACGCGAGGGGCGGGCTCGTGCACACGAGTGCCTCGCGTGGAACGTGATCGCTGATGAGACTACGGCGTTCTACCGCACGGCCCTGGCCAGCGTCGACGTCAGGGCCGACGCGGGGGAATCCTTGTCGGGCGATGAGGTGAGCCCATGACGTGGTTGAGCGATGTGCTCGGTATCGTCGCTGCGCTGACTGGTTCGCTCGTGGTCTGGCTGCCCCTGGCATTGGTGGTCGGACGCCGGTTTGGCTGGACGGTGCCGGCTGTGCTCGGCGCGGCGTTCTCGCTGGCAGCGGTCGCTACCGGAGTGGCGGGCACCACGGCGCACCTTGTTGGCACGACACTCGAGGTCGCCCTCGGAATCGTGCTGCTCCTGGGGTTCGCATCGGCGCTGCTGGCCTGGCGATATCGCGCCGAGGGGGAAGTGAGGGCCGGGGTTCAGGGCGTGGTCACCGGGCTGCTGGCCGGCGGGCTGGCATTCTTCCAGCGACCGTGGTTCGCGTTCACATCCGATACGTTCTACCACCTGGCCGCAGCCCGTTCGCTTCTGGCAACCAACACCCCGCTGGTGACCGACCCGTTCTACAGAAGCGGC
>CAZOSR010000103.1:0-6958 GCA_964582445.1 uncultured Coriobacteriaceae bacterium
ACCCAGATCGCGCTTCTCGCTGGCCGCCTACGCGCGCTGGGGTACGACGTACGCACATTCCGCGAGCCTGGCGGCGTGGCGCCGAGCGACCCCGGCGAGCGCATCCGCGAGATCCTGCTCGACCCGGTACACACGGAACTCGGCGTGCGTGCCGAGCTGCTGCTGTACGAAGCGAGCCGGGCCCAGCTCGTGGCGGCCCACTACCGTCCTGGCATCCAGGCCGGGGCGATCGTCCTTTGCGATCGCTATGCGGATTCCAGCGTGGCGTACCAGGGGTACGGCCGTGCGGTCTTGCCGGTTGAAGAAGTGCACGAACTCAATCGCATCGCGACGGGAGGGCTCGTGCCCGATCTCACGCTGTTGCTGGATATTGATGCCGCACACGGTCTCGAGCAGGCCACCACCGAGGGCGCTGACCGCCTCGAACAGGCGGGGTCCGAGTTCCACGAGCGGGTGCGTGCCGGCTACCTCGAGATGGCCAGGGCCGAGCCTGAGCGTATCAAGATAGTACCGCGTGGCCCGATCGATGAGGTGGCCGAGCGCGTGTGGCAGCTTGTCGAACCCCTGCTCGGGAGCGTGAATCATTCGTGACGGCCCGGCGGTGCGTGTGGGATGACCTGGTGGGTCAGGAGCGGGCCGTTGGTCGCCTCCGCTCGGCGGTGGAGAGCGGATCGGTCGCTCACGCATACCTCTTCGTGGGGCCCACCGGCGCTGGCAAGAAGAGCGCGGCGCGGGCGCTCACCTGCGCACTCTTCTGTGTCGAGGATGCGTGCGGGAGTTGCCGCGAGTGCAACCGCGTCAGGAACGGCGCCCATCCCGACCTGCACGTGCTGCGCCCGGAGGGTGTCACGTACGTGGTCTCGCAGATCCGCGATGTCGTGCGGGATGTGCACCTCAAGCCCGCCGAAGCGTCTCGCAAGGTCTACATCATCGAGGATGCCGACCGCTTCAATGACGCGAGCGCGAGTGCGTTTCTCAAGACGCTCGAGGAGCCGCCCTCCGACGTGGTGATGGTGTTGCTCGCGCGCGAGTACGACGACGTGTTGCCCACCATCGCCTCCCGGTGCCAGGTGGTGCGCTTTGCGCCGGTGCCCGCCACCGTCGCGCTCGCCCTGGTGATGGAGCGGACAGGAGCAGGGCAGGACGAGGCGCGGGCGGCGCTGGCGGCTTCGGCAGGCGTGATTCCCCGTGCGATCGACTTCCTGCGATCGCCCGGACGTCGCAACGCACGGCAGACGATCCTTGGCATCCTGAAGCGTCTTCCGGTGATGGATGGACACGACGTGCTCATGGCGGCCCGGGAGTTGCTTGGTGCGGTGCGTGCCCCGGTTGAGGAGATGAAGTCGGCGCAGGCCGAGGAGGTCGAACGGGTCCGCGAGTTCTTGTCGCGCGGTGTGCTCACCGACCTGGAGAAGCGGCAGAAGCGGGAGCTCACCGCACGCGAGCGGGAGGGCGTCACCGAGCTCATGAGCGTGACGGAGAGTTGGCTTCGCGACTGCCTTGTGATGGCGCGCGGCGCAGGAGAGCTTGTGGCCAATGCTGATGCTGCCGACGCAACCGTGGAGCTCGCCCGAGTGCTCAGCTCCTCTGCTGCACTGCGAGCGCTGGACGCGGTGTCTCGCGCGCGGGAGCACATGTCCTATAATGTGAGCCCCCAGCTGGCCGTCGAGGCCATGCTGTTCGACATACAGGAGGTCCTACGATGCCCACGGTAGTGGGAGTGCGTTTGAGATTCGCCGGCAAGGTGCTCTACTTCGACCCCGCCGGCTGTGAGCCTGAAGAGGGCGACAACGTGATCGTCACGACCGAGCGCGGACAGGAGTACGGCGAGGTCGTGCTCGCCCCGCGCAACGTTGCCGATGAGGACGTACCGGCGTCACTGAAGCCGGTGGTCCGCATCGCCACACCTGAGGACCGGGCGCGTGATGAGGAGCAACGCTCACGCGAGTCGGCTGAGCTCGAGCGCTTCAGGGAGCTCGTCCGCAAGCACGGTCTGGATATGAAGCCCATCGGTGTGGAACATCTCTTTGACGAGTCGAAGGTCGTGTTCTACTTCGCTGCCGAGGAGCGCGTCGACTTCCGCGAGCTCGTGCGCGAGCTTGCCGCAGAGATGCATACGCGTGTGGACATGCGCCAGGTGGGCGTGCGCGACGAGGCCCGCATGGTAGGCGGTCTCGGCCATTGTGGCGAGCAGTTGTGCTGCGTGCGGTTCGGTGGCGAGTTCCAGCCGGTTTCCATCCGCATGGCCAAGGAGCAGGATCTGCCACTCAACCCGTTGAAAATCAGCGGCCTCTGTGGCAGACTCATGTGCTGTTTGCGGTACGAGTACGAAGCGTACAAGGACTTCAAACAGCGGGCTCCGAAGTGCGGTACGCAGGTCGACTTCTCGGATGGCACGTTCGGCAAGATCACGTCGATGAACGTGCCCCGGGAGATGCTGACGGTCAGACAGCAGGGCGGTCCAGAACTCACGGTCCCGCTCACGGCGCTTGACTGCAGCGCCGGGCGCGGGTGTCCGTGCAAACTGGACGTCGAGGTGATCGAGCAGCAACACACGGCGGCGGCGATCGCGCGTGGGACGACGCCGACGTTGCGCGAGGCGGAGCGGGTGGACGAACCGGCTCCGCAGGAGAAGCAGGGTTCATCGCGGAGGAAGCGCCGGAGCTCGCGAGGGAGTGGCGAGGCCGGACAGCAGAAGCCGCAGGCGCAGGGCAGCGGTGGCCAGCCGCGCAAGGGTGAGGCCCAGAAGAAGACCGGAGCCGCCAAGAAGAGCGGCCAGGCCTCGGGGCGCAAGCCAGCGCAGGATCGTGGCAAGCAGCAGGGCGCGTCACCGAAGACGCAGGATGCCACCCCTAAGGGTGAGGGTGCCAGCACGACGAGCACTCGCCGACGCAGGCGGAGACGGCCTCGCTCCGATGGCGGAGCGGCCACAACAGAATAGGCTTCATGCCGACGTAGCTCAGCTGGTAGAGCAGCGCACTCGTAATGCGCAGGTCAGCGGTTCGAATCCGCTCGTCGGCTCCACGAACTCAAAGCGGGGACTCCGGTCCCCGCTTCTTCTGTCTCCCGGTGTACGATTGACCGGTGCCCGACTCCGGGTGAGATAGCGGGGTGTTCCGGACCATGAGGAATCCAGTGCGCTTGCAGTCACACAGGCGAACGACGCAAGCTCTTGTGCTTGCTGTGGCACTCGCACTCGTGTTCCCCGCTGCGCCGGCGTTCGCCGACGAGGGCGACACGCTGCCCGGGTACTCGCTGCCGGGCACCGCGCAGATCGGGCACTTCGATCCGGCCGAGGACCCCACCGACGTCCGTGACCTCTACCAGGTATTCCTGTTCGCCGGTGAGACCTTTGAGTCCGCACTCTGGTGGGAGCCGTCCGCCACCACGCAGACCCGGTTGTTCGCTCCCGGTGCTACCGACCCCGATGTCGATACGCCCGTTGCGGTCTCATCCACTTCGGACACGTACAGCCCGGGGTACTTCGCCCAGGTGATGCGATACACGGCGCCAGCCGACGGCGTCTACAGCATCGAGGTGCCGAGGCCTTCGTCCGAGATGCGGTACGCCTACGAGATCCACTGGTCGGCAGATGACGGTGACGATGACGACATACCGGGCGCGGTGCTCGGTGCACCGCTTCAAGACGCGACGTACTCGAGCATCCTCGACTGGATCGTCGACACGGATGATGTCTTGCCACTCACCCTGCAGGCCGGTGATACCGTCACTATCACGCTCACGCACGAGCAGCCAGGCCACGGGGACGACTTCGACCTGTTCCTGAGCGCGCCGGGTTCGTCGAGCGTGATGGACGAAGACTACGTGGCGTGGTCGCTCACCGAAGGGACCTCTGCCGAGACCATCACGTACACCGCAGGCATCAGTGGCACGTACTACGTGGACGTGTACGCCTACGACGGTTCGGGCCCCTACACTCTCGAGACCACGGTCGTCCCCACCTCGGTTGCGGTGACCGAAGTGCAGGGGGCGGACCGGATCGCCACGGCGGTTGCCGCATCGAGGCTCGCATTCCCGAATGGCGCTTCAACCGCGATCGTCGCGACCGCGCTCAACTGGCCTGACGCCCTCGGCGGATCGGCGCTTGCGGGCGTGCTTGATGCCCCGATCCTGCTGACCCTCCCCACGCAGCTATCCCCGGCGGTGGCTGCTGAGATCGAGCGTCTCGGTGCCACGCGCGTGATCGTGCTTGGCGGCACCGGGGCGGTGAGCGCCAGTGTGACCGCATCGCTCGCGGGGGTGGACGGCGGCCCAACCGTGCAGCGTATTGCAGGGGCTGATCGGTACGCGACCGCCTACATGATCGCTGACGAGACGATCGCCGCCCAGGGAGGCGCGTACGACGGGGGCGCCTTTGTCGCCACCGGCGGCGGGTTCCCGGACGCCCTCGGTGCATCGCCGATCGCTGCCGCCATGGGCTGGCCGATCTACCTCGCGCATCCGGCCGTCGACGGCTCTGCGGCGCTTGCGGCCGGTATGGCGGCGGACGGGACGAGCAACGTGTTCATCCTCGGCGGCACAGGGGCGGTCTCCGATGCCTATCAGGGGGCGCTCGGGGGCATGTTCGCAGACCGGATCGCGGGAAGCACACGCTACTCGACCGCGATCGCTGCGGCGAAGCTCGGCGTGCAGCTCGCCGGGCTGACCTGGGATGGAGTTGCGCTCACCACGGGTGAGGATTTCCCGGATGCGCTGGCCGGCGGCGTCATGCAGGCGAAGGCGGGGAGCGTGATGCTCCTGACGACGCCGCAGGTGCTCCATCCCGAGGTGGGTGCGGCGTTGCTCGAACACCGTGCAGGCGTCTCATCGATGCGATTCCTCGGCGGCACGGGTGCCGTGAGCATCCTCGCGCGTTCACAGGCGCTGGAGGCGCTGCAGTAGGTTGACATGCCAGATACCCCGCGGGGTACGGCTTGCATGAGAATGTAACTCGTGTTACTTTGTCGCGACGCGCCCCTGACCCGTGTAGGCTGAATCCGGAGAGAGGGCGTGTTCGTATCCCTGGCAGCGCCACTGTGGTGTCTGCCTATCGCGAGGGCGGGAAGGAGACGAACAGCGCGTGGAGACTGCGGCGATGGACCATCTTGCGATCGGTGCATTCGTGCTGTTCGGCGCCGCGTTCGTGGTGCTCGTCGTGTGGGTCTCCAATCTCCTCTCACCGAAGAGCGCTGACGCTCCCGATCGTCTCGAGCCCTACGAGTGCGGATCGGAACCGGTCGGTCCGTCCTGGGTGCAGTTCCGGGTGGGCTACTACGTCTACGCGCTTCTCTTCGTCGTCTTCGACATCGAGACCGTCTTCCTGTATCCGTGGGCTGTTGCCTTCGGCAACATGGGCGTCTTCATCCTCGTGGAGATGGTCATCTTCATCGCCATCCTCGCGGCAGGCCTCGGCTACGCGTGGAAGGAAGGGGCGCTCAGGTGGCGCTAGACCGTCTTACAGGTGAGAACTCCCTGCTGTTCATCAAGAGCGAGCAGCTCTTCGACCTCGCGCGCACCAACAGCCTCTGGTACATCTCCTTCGGTATCGCGTGCTGCGCGATCGAGGGCCTCATGAGCGCATCCGGACCGCGGTTCGACTTCGACCGCTCCGGCGTGTTCTTCCGCAACTCCCCGCGCCAGGCCGACGTGATGATCGTCGCCGGTACCGTGAACGTGAAGATGGCCGATACGGTGCGCCGCCTCTACGAGCAGATGCCCGAGCCACGGTGGGTCGTGGCCATGGGCGCATGCGCCTCCACGGGCGGCCCGTTCCGCGAGTATCCCAACGTGGTGATGGGTGTGGACAAGGTCATCCCGGTGGACGTGTACATCCCGGGCTGCCCGCCGCGCCCTGAATCGGTGCAGTACGCATTCATCGAGCTTCGCAAGAAGATCAAGGCCAAGACGGAGGAGCGCCTTGCTGCCCGACGCTAACGAGATCCGGACGCTGCTTGCGAGCAGCGGCGTGACTGCCGAGGTGGACACGGTCCTCCTCGGCACCGTCGCACGCGTTGCCGTCTCTGACGCGATCGATGCGCTCGCGGTTCTGAAGGCTGACGGCTACGAGTCGCTCGTGGACTTCGATGGCACGGACACCGGTGAGGCGATCGAGCTCACCTGGCGGCTGCGGTCGTACTCGATGGACTGCGAGGCGTACCTGAAGACCACCGTGGCCTACGACGCCGAGATACACTCGGTCTGGAACGTCTACGCCTCGGCGCTCATGCCGGAGCGAGAGACCGCCGAGCTGCTCGGCCTGCGTCTTGCGGGGCACCCCAACCCCAAGCGGCTGTTCACCACCGACGGCATTCCTCCACTGCTGCGCAAGGATGTCCCCATCCGCAGCGAGGAGGAGGTGAAGAACCGGTGAGCGATGCACGCGACGACATCGTGACCGTGGGCCTGCTCGCCGAGGGCACCCACGATCCCGGCACGCCGCCGGCCGGCATCCGTCGTGCGCCCACCGGCGTCGACGACCTCGCCACCGAGCACCTGATCGTCAACATGGGCCCGCAGCATCCGTCCACTCACGGCGTGCTGCGCATGCTCGTGGAGCTCGACGGTGAGGAGATCAAGAACGCCGAGGTCACCCTCGGCTACCTGCACCGCGGCATCGAGAAGCTCGCGGAGCACCGCCGGTTCGACGCCATCGGCACGCTCATGGACCGCGGCGACTACGTCTCGGGCATCATGGGCGAGACCGCCGTGGCGCTTGCGGTGGAGCAGCTGATGGAGATCGAAGTGCCACGCCGCGCGCAGTGGATCCGCGTGATGATGGCCGAGATCAACCGTATCGCCACGCACCTGCTGTGGTACGGCACGATGGGACTCGACACCGGCGCGATGGGGCCGTTCCTGTACGCGATGCGCGACCGCGAATCGCTCCTGGACATCCTCGAGGCCGTGAGCGGCGCGCGCATGATGTTCAACTACGTCCGCCCCGGCGGCGTGGTGGCCG
>CAZOSR010000104.1:0-6867 GCA_964582445.1 uncultured Coriobacteriaceae bacterium
CTTCAGCCGCATCAAGAAGACGCCGTACGGCAAACCGCTGGACCAAGCAGCGCTGCTGTACATGGAGAAGGGCTCGGTCTCGGTCTTTGAGCGGGCTCTCGAGGATTACCTGTTTCGCATGGCGTTCGAGAACAGCAAGGCTGATCCGCTGGGCATAGGCCTGACGATCAGCTACCTGTGGACGAAAGCCAATGAGATCACCAACCTGCGTATCGTCGTGAAGGGCGTCTCGGTCGGCATGCCCGAGGAGCGGATGAGAGAGGAGCTCATCATTGTATAAGCTCATCGTGCTCACCGATCCGGATACGGCAGACGGGTTCGGTCTGGCGGGGGTCACCGTCCAGGTAGCCGAGTCGCCCGAGGATGCGCGCCGCAAGCTCTCTGCACTCATCGACGACGACGAGAGCGGGATCGTTGCGGTGAATGAGGCCTATATGGCCGACATCGACGAACGTACGCAGCAGAAGATCAACCAGTCGTACCGGCCGATCGTCATCTCGCTGCCCATCCGCGAGAAGCTGGCGACTGAGGAAGACCATCGGGCGTATCTCTCTCGCCTGATCAGACGGGCCATCGGATTCGATATCACTCTGAGGCGAGGCTGATGATTGTCGGAACACTTTCAAAGATCACTGGTCCTGTCGTCGTCGCTGACGGCATGACCGGGACCAAGATGTACGACGTCGTCCGGGTCGGCAACGCCGGCCTCATGGGCGAGGTCATCAGGCTCGAAGGCGAACTCGCCACGATCCAGGTCTATGAGGATACAGCGGGCCTGCTGATCGGCGAGCCGGTCGAGTCGACAGAAGGGCCGCTCAAGCTTGAGCTTGGCCCCGGGCTGCTCACGTCGATCTACGACGGCATCCAGCGGCCACTGCCGGTCATCGCAGACGACACCGGGAGCGACTTCATCGCTCGGGGTACTGTCGCGAGCGCACTCGACCGGACCAAGAAGTGGGACTTCACGCCGGTTGCCACGGTTGGCCAGGAGGTCTCCGGTGGCGATGTCATCGGGACGACACCTGAAGGCGGTACGGTCCTGCACCGCGTGATGGTGCCGCCGGAGCTCAAAGGCACGCTGTCGGAGGTTGCCCCCGCCGGCTCGTACACGATCGATGACGTCATCGCGAAGCTGGATGACGGCACCGAGATCAAGATGAGCCAATGGTGGCCGGTGCGGTACGGGCGCCCGTACAAGCGCAAGCTCGACCCCACCACACCGTTCATGACCGGCATGCGGATCCTGGACACGTTCTTCCCGGTCGCCCTTGGCGGTAACGCCATCATCCCGGGCGGATTCGGTACTGGGAAGACGGTCACGCAGCAGTCGCTCGCCAAGTGGGCCGACGTTGACATCATCATCTATGTCGGTTGTGGTGAGCGTGGCAACGAGATGACAGAGGTGCTCGCCGAGTTCCCCGAACTGGACGACCCTCGGACCGGACACAAACTGATGGACCGGACCGTGCTCGTGGCCAACACATCGAACATGCCGGTGGCCGCTCGTGAGGCATCGATCTACACGGGCGTCACACTGGCGGAGTACTACCGCGATATGGGCTACAACGTCGCGATGATGGCCGACTCCACCTCCCGTTGGGGCGAGGCGCTCCGCGAGGTCTCCGGCCGTCTTGAAGAGATGCCCGGCGAGGAAGGCTATCCGGCCTACCTTGCCACCAGACTGGCAAGCTTCTACGAGCGCTCCGGCCGTGTGGAGGCGCTCGGGGATGGCGATCGCGTCGGCTCAGTCACGATGGTCGGTGCTGTGTCGCCGGCCGGCGGTGACATGTCTGAGCCGATGACTCAGAACTCGCTCCGTGTGACGGGTGCGTTCTGGGCGCTCGATACGTCGCTTGCTCATCGTCGTCACTTCCCGGCTATCTCATGGACCAAGTCGTACACCCTGTATCTCAGCCAGGTGCAGGATTGGTTCGAGGGCGAAGTCGCCGATGACTGGCGCGTGGTCCGAGAGCGTGCGATGTTCATCCTCCAGAAGGAGACCGAGTTGCAGGAGATCGTGCAACTCGTCGGTCCGGATGCGCTTCCGGAGACCGAGAAGATCATCCTTGAGGTCGCCCGCATGATCCGCGAGGACTTCCTGCAGCAGTTCGCGTTCGACGCGATCGACGCGTACTGTCCGCCGCAGAAGGCGTATTGGATACTCAAGACGATCCTCGCGTTCAATGACGCCGCCACTCAGGCGATGTCGCGTGGTGTCTCGCTTCGTCAGGTCATGCAACTGCCGGTGCGAGATGAGATCTCCACGCTCAAGACGACACCGCATGATGAGGCGCTCGAGCGGATGCCGGTGCTGGTACAAGAGATCAACGAACAGATCGCCGGAATCGAGGTGCTGTAGATGACCGTGGAGGCAACCATCGACCGTTCGCTGCTCTCCACCGAGTATCGGACCCTGACCTACGTCACCGGTCCTCTGATCTATGTGGAGAACGTCCACGGCGTCGCGTACAACGAGATGGTCGCGGTGCTCATGCCCGATGGCACTGAGCGCAGCGGTCAGGTCCTGGAAGTGGCCGGCACGACTGCGGTCATCCAGGTGTTCGAGGGCACACAGGGTATCGATGTCGACCGGACACGTGTCCGTTTCCTCGAAGAGGTCGCCATGATCGACGTGGCACCCGAGCTCCTTGGCCGTATCATGAACGGTACGGGCAAGCCGATCGACGGCGGGGCGCCGATCATTCCGGAGAAGCGCCTGGACATCAACGGCTCGCCGATCAATCCCTTCCGGCGTGCGCAGCCGGCTGACTTCATCGAGACTGGCATCTCCGCCATAGACGGGCTCAACACGCTGGTCCGCGGCCAGAAGCTGCCGATCTTCTCCGGTTCGGGTCTTCCCGCCAACGAACTCGCCGCTCAGATCATCCGGCAAGCGCGAGTCAAGTCGGGCGAGGAGTTCGCCATCGTCTTCGGCGCGATGGGTATCACGCACCGTGAGGCCGCATTCTTCATGAACCAGTTCGAGTCCACAGGTGCACTCGAGCGAGTCGTCTTCTTCTTGAATCTCGCCGATGACCCCACGGTCGAGCGTCTGCTGACGCCCAAGTGCGCACTGACCGTCGCCGAGTACCTTGCGTTCGAGAAGGATCTGCAGGTGCTTGTCATCCTCTCGGACATGACGAACTACTGCGAGGCGCTCCGTGAGGTCTCGACAGCACGTGAAGAGGTGCCGGGTCGTCGTGGCTATCCAGGCTATATGTACACCGACCTCTCGACCATCTACGAGCGCGCTGGTCGCATCAAGGGTCAGAAGGGTTCGGTCACGCAGCTCCCGATCCTGACGATGCCGGACGATGACATCACGCACCCGATTCCTGACCTTACCGGGTACATCACAGAGGGACAGATCGTGCTCTCGCGCCACCTGCACCGTCGCGGCGTGTTCCCGCCGATCGACGTTCTGCCATGTCTGTCGCGACTCATGAATCTCGGCATTGGGGAAGACAAGACCCGCGACGACCATCGGGCCGTTGCGAACCAGCTCTATGCCGCATATGCGCAGGGCCGCGATCTCCGCAGACTCGTCGCGATCGTCGGCGAAGAGGCGCTTTCGGACACCGACCGCCGGTTCCTGCACTTCGCAGACGCATTCGAGGAGCAGATCATCGGTCAGGGTGACAAGGGGCGCACCATCGAGGAGACGCTGACCGTGGGCTGGGAGCTCATGAGCGAACTGCCCATGAACGAGCTCAAGCGCGTCCGTGACTTCATCGAGAAGTATCATCCCACCGCTGCCGCCAACCGGGCGGCCGAGATGGGCGACCTGTAAGCGACGTAGGCCGTCGGTCTCGCGACGCGGGGAGGTGACACGTGGAAGAAGTACGACCTACCAGGTCCGAGTTGCTCGAGCGCAAGCAGCAGATCACGCTCGCCGAGCAGGGCATGGACCTTCTCAAGCAGAAGCGTGATGCGCTCCTCATCGAGTTCATGTCGGTAATGGACGAGACGCTGAGGCTCAGCAATGACCTGCAGCGCACCACCAACGAGGCACAGTACAGTCTCGCGGTCGCCAAGGCCGTTGATGGCACGGTGTCGGTGCGGTCGGCAGCGTTTGCGACTCGTGGTGAGGTCACGATCGACATGACCGGCACCAAGATCATGGGTATCGCGGTGCCGGTGGTCACGAAGGGTGAGAGCCCCCTTCGCACCTCGTTCACTCGTGGATACGCGATCACTGGTGTCTCGTCACGAATCGATGAGACTGCCGACAAGTTCGAGCGGATCCTGGACGTCATCATCGAGTACGCGGATATCGAGACGCGACTGAAGCGACTCGGTGAGGAGATTCAGAAGACGAACCGCCGCGTCAATGCTCTGGAACAGATCACAGTGCCACAGCTCAAGGAGCAGGTGTCGTACATACGGCAGGCGCTGGACGAGCGTGCGCGTGAGGAGCTGTTCCGGCTGAAGAAGGTCAAGAAGAAGATCGAGGCGAAGAAAGCCGCGCACGCGTCCTAGACGATGCGTGCCGGAGACCTACTGTGAGGCGACTCGTCCACCGGGGGGTTTGACGAGCCGCCTCACCGCATCTCTCCCGGGGCATGCTGATCGGATCGTCCGAGACGGTGTGGGCAGACAGATAGGCCCGGGCGCATGATGCGCCCGGGCCTATCTGTGTGGTTGTGTGATGAGACTACTTGCTGCGCGACCGGATGAGCTCTCCGACGGCCATGAGTGCTTCGACCACGTTGTGCGCGCCCTCTTGCTGCAGTTCGCGGCTCTGCTCCAGCATATGCTGTATGTCATCTGCGGTGAGCTTGCTGAAATGCAGGTCCTCCCAGTCGGCACGCTTCTCGTACGCCCAGAGCTCGCCGAGCAGCCAGTTGAGATCCATGAGGTCGCGCTGCGTGAACATACCCCAGTCGGCCTTAAGCCCCTGGCGGATACGTTCGTTCGCGCGCTCCACCGCCTTCGCTTTGCGCAACTGGAACGCCCGCATGCCGATGTCTTCATCGGTGAGATCAGGTCT
Source organism: uncultured Coriobacteriaceae bacterium (assembly GCA_964582445.1). Classification (GTDB taxonomy): domain Bacteria; phylum Actinomycetota; class Coriobacteriia; order Anaerosomatales; family Anaerosomataceae; genus Anaerosoma. The sequence goes on from CAZOSR010000104.1 coordinate 4,991, forward strand.
GTTGCCGTTCATTGTGCGCCACCTCCTCGCCGCTATGTTCGCCGTAGGTGCCCGCTTGTCCTGCTCGCGTACCCCGTCATCGTCGGTGAGCGGCTACTCGGATACAATGTTCCCGTTCGGTGGACGGCTGTGGGGAGAAGCGCGCATGGAGTTCAGTGAGGTCATCGCACGGAGACGGAGCGTCCGCCGCTTCAATGCGAAGCTTGCAGTGAGTGACTCGGACATCGACGCGCTTCTCGAAGCAGCGATCACCGCCCCCTCCGCTGGTAACATCCAGCCGTGGCGGTTCTTCGTGCTGCGGTCCAGCGAGTCCCGGGAGCGGCTGGCCGCTGCCCTCTCGCAACGATGGGCGGCTGCGGCTCCCGTGGTGATCGTGGTCGCAGTGGATCCCCGACCCAGCGCGGCGCGATACAGTGACCGAGGTGAGTACCTCTACTGCATCCAGGACACAGCCGCGGCGGTAGAGAACATCCTGCTCACGGCGGTCGACCGGGGTCTCGCATCCTGTTGGATCGGCGCCTTCGACGATCGCGCGGTCGCCGAGGCCATCGGAGCTGTCTCGCCGATCACGCCAATCGCGATACTCCCGGTCGGGCATCCCGCGGAGTCGGGCGGGAGACCGGCGCGTCGCCCGCTGGATGAGATATCCACATGGCTGTAAGTGGGGCTGCCTGACATGTGCTCTCCCGATGGCGTTCACGGCGCGGATGACGCGAGCGCGAGACTGCTGGAGCTGCGCGAGCGCATCGGTGATTGCCAGCGGTGCGCACTGGGGGCGACCCGCACGTCGCTCGTTTTCGGCACGGGAGACCCTCGTGCCCGTCTGATGTTCGTTGGTGAGGCGCCGGGACGGAATGAGGATCTCAAGGGCGAACCGTTCGTGGGGGCTGCGGGCAGACTGCTTGATGAGCTGCTCGCGAGTATCGGGTTGCAGCGATCAGGCGTTTACATCGCGAACATCCTGAAGTGTCGCCCACCGGGCAATCGTGACCCGCTTCCTGCGGAGACCGAGCAGTGCACGCCATTCCTCGAAGAGCAGGTTCGACTGATCGACCCCGTGGTCATCGCCACGCTCGGGAATCATGCGACCCGCTTCATGCTCGAGACGCGGCGACCCATCGGCGTACTCAGGGGACGCTTGTTCCATCATGGCGGACGCTGTGTGGTGCCGATCTTCCACCCTGCGGCGGCGTTGTACGATCGGTCGAAAGCCGATGTGCTATTTGACGACTTCAAGCGGCTGAAAGCCGTCTTGGACCGGGTGCCGGAAGAAGGCGGAGATTGTGCTGAGGGCGGGCTGCCGTCGCTGTTCTGAGAGGCAGGTATGGATCACGTTTTCACGACCGATGATGCCGGCGAGACGGATCGCGCGGGCGAGCTCCTGGCGGCATGTCTCAAGCCAGGAGACGTCGTGGCGCTCGCGGGCGATCTCGGGGCAGGGAAGACGCGCCTCGTGCAGGGTCTGGCCCATGCATTCGGCGTGCAGGGCGCGGTGACGAGCCCCACATTCAACATTCTACTGGTCTATCACGGCGTGCTTCCGCTGTACCACTTCGATCTGTACCGTCTCGAGCACGAGGGCCAACTCGAGGACGTGGGCTTCTACGAGTCTCTTGAGTCCGACGGCGTCTGTCTCATCGAGTGGGGCGACCGGTTCCCCGACGCGTTGCCCGAGGACCACCTGCTCGTGACCATCGAGCGGGACGGCGAGATGCGGCGGGTCTTCACGCTGCATCCCGGCGGTGCGCGGTCACAGGAGTTGGCGGATCGCTGGGTGTCGATGGTTGCAGCGGGTGTATCAGAATGAGACCGTTCCTCGCGTTCGACACCGCCACAGACCACCTCGCTATCGGCGTCGGCGATCTCGATCATCACGG
>CAZOSR010000105.1:0-320 GCA_964582445.1 uncultured Coriobacteriaceae bacterium
GACAAACGCACAATGATCGCGGGCCCCATCGGTGACTTCCCGGCTGGCAACAAGGTACCGGTACTGACTCCCGCAATCTCCGCAGAAGGGCTCCTTGCTGCGCTGGATTCATTCGTGTTCGACTGGGTCCTTCGGGGTCGTCAAGGCTCGGCATCGATCAACTACCACATCCTGGCGGAGACTCCGCTACCGCACCCCGACGGAAGGCATCTGAGCCAGGCGGCGTACTTGAGCACCAAGCTGGGACTGGCAAGCCAGGTATTCTCCTCGGTGCTGGTCTGTCACTCACGCCCTGCCCCAATGAGGAGCCTCTGGGCGAT
>CAZOSR010000105.1:330-6743 GCA_964582445.1 uncultured Coriobacteriaceae bacterium
CGAGCGCCTCCGTGTGAAGGTCCTACTGGATTCCCTTCTCATGGGCATGTGGGGACTCTCGACTGGCGACGCCTTGGCCATCTTGCGCGAGTGCGACGGTGCAGCCAGCGCCACCGGAGCCGACCCCAAGGGCTTCTGGCGCGTCGACAAGGACAAGGACCCCGAGCTGCGCCACACGGTGCTCACGCTCGTCGCCTTCCACGACCTCGAGGAGAAGATCCGCGCGTGCGGCGGAGACCGCGACGCCGGGATCGAGGCGTTCCTCGGCCAGAATGAGGGCGAGGGGTGGATGCTGCCGGAGACGCTTCGGCTCGCCGACTACGGCCTCGGCCACGACGAGCGCGCGAAGCACCCGCAGCCGGTCGCGAGCCGGCTGGGGCCGCGGTTCTACGACTGGCAGCTCGCGCAGAGCGCGGAGGAGTCGTGGCGCGAGTGCCACCTGCACGCGCGCAATCTGCTCGGCGAGCAGGGGTACCGCGAGCTGCTCGACGAGATCGCGGCGCGCGAGCGCGGCCAGGAGCCGAGGGGCTCGGATGCGCCGCCGGCGTCGCTGCTGGACGAGGGCGGGCAGGGGGCGTTGTGGTGAGGCTCCGCGCTTGATGGTTGACATGGTACGCATTTAGCGAGTACCATAACCACCATGAGTAACGCACTGGGCGTTTCCATCAAGACAAGCCGCGAGAACTTGGGTCTCACCCAAGCGGACCTGGCGATTCGTGTGGGCGTCAGCCAGCAGACGATCGCCCGGTGGGAGCGGGGTAACTCGACACCGTCGACGGCTGCGCTCGAGAAGCTCGCCGCGGTCCTTGGTCTCGAGGACTTGGAGACGCAGGCCGCAGAAGAACGTACGACGTATGCTGGCGTGGCTATCACTCCGCCTGCCCGGCCACTTGTCGGCCGGCTCCCGTTGGATGAGCTGACGCCCGGAGATTTCGAGCGCTTCACTCACGATGTTGTGAGTGCGGTCTACGGAGACGGAGCCGATGTCCACCGTGTCGGAGGTCCTGGACACAGCCAAGGCGGCGTTGATGTCATCGCGGAGAACACCTCCGACGGCCGGGCGATCTTCCAGTGCAAGCGCGTAAGCCGGGGCGGACGGTTTGGGCCCGCAATGGTGTCTCGAACCGTTGCGGAGGCAGCGGAGACCGTAGCTGACAAGAGAGTGCTCGTCCTGTCGCGGGTTGCCTCACCTCAGGCTCGACAGACCGCTCGCGAGAGCGGTTGGGACATCTGGGATCACGATGACTTGGTGAGACTGCTGCAGGTGACGCTCTCTCTGGAGCGGGCGCGCCGCATCGTCCGCACATTCTTTCCGGGATACGCGAATGAGTTCCTCGGCCTCGCCCCGACAGGGCCCTGGCTTGCTCTTGAAGAGATGTACGCGGGCCAGCTGGAGGGCGATGCGTTCTTCTCTCACGCGTGGACCCTTCTCGGGCGCGACGCTGAGCTAGCTGAACTCACGCAGTGGCTCGAGTCTGGCGAGCAGGGAAGCCCTCACCTTCTTGTTGTCGGTCCAGCAGGTATCGGTAAGTCGCGCGCAGTGATTGAGCTTGCCCGGAAGACTGTGGGGGGAACGAAGGTCTGGTTCGTTGATACCAACGTTGAAGTGCGTCCAGAGGACTTCGAGACACTTGGGGGCGATCCTGTTGTCCTGATTGTCGAGGACGCACACGATCGCCAGGATGTAGAGGTGATCCTACGAGGCGCGCTGCTGCGCCGGGGAACGGCTCCCACGCGGGTCGTGCTGACCACGAGGCCCTATGCCGAGGAGCGTCTTGCCTCGGTGGCGGCTAGACACGACGGGGGGCGGTTGCCGCGCACGATCACGCTCGCGAAGCTGTCTCCTGCTGATGCGCGAGCATTGGCGGCCGATGTGCTCGGAGCTTCGCCTGGTTCTCCACATGTTTACGCAATCGCGGCCATCGCGGGGGATTCGACGATGCTCACGGTTGCTACCGCCTTCCTTCTCAGGGAGAAGCGGATCAATCCCTCACTGATGGCGAGCGAGGCTGCGCTACGGTCCACGGTCCTAGGGGCATGGGTCACGGAGTACGTCGAAACGCTCCGCGGTCTTCCGTCATCGCTGGATGCGCGTGATCTTCTGCGAGCAATCGCTGCGGTTCAGCCGCTTGAACTCGGCAGCAGCGAGCAGTTGTCCGCGCTTGGCGCCATGATTGGAATCGAGCGAGTCGATGAGGTGGTCCGCGTTCTGGACAGGGCGGTCGCTGCGGGCGTTGGGAGTCGAAGAGCGGGGCGTCTCCGCATCATGCCGGACATGCTCGCTGACTACCTTCTGGCGGATGCCTGCTACAGCATTCACCTGTCGAGAACCACCGGTTTCGCGGATCGCGCATGGCATATCGCGCCACCGAGTCTGCGGCGCAACCTCCTCGTCAACCTGTCGCGTGTTGACTGGCAGCTCACTACTGCCGATCCAGCAGCCGGCAGCCTCATTGACACTGCGTGGTCTAGTCTCGAGGCCGACTTTCGGAATGCCGGGATACAGGAGCGAGTTACGCTGCTGTCATTGGTCGCCGAGATCTCTTACTACCAGCCTCGACGGTCACTCGAGCTCGTCCGCTGGGCGCTGACGAACCAGATCGAAGGTTCGGAAACGGGCTTCCTCGGGCGACCTGTGACCTACGAGGAGGTCCTGGAGGCCATTCCTAAGGTTCTGAGGGGCTGCGCACATCACCTCGACCACCTCGACGAGTCCTTGGACTTGCTCTGGGAGCTCGCCAAGCGCGACCGCCGACCCACGAACCCACACCCTGATCATGCGTTGCGTGTTCTGTCAGACCTCGCGGGCTTCTCACTGCTGAAGCCCTTTGAGTACTCGAAGCGTGCGATCGAGCGTGCGCTCGGATGGCTTGAGCACGACGCGCATCCAGCGGTGTTCGAGGTCCTTGGTGAGGCGGTCAAGTGGGACGCGGAGGACCATATTTCCGAAGGATTCACCCTCCACATGAGGTCGTACTCCGTGCTCAACGTCGCGCCTGAAGAGGATCTGTTTGCCCTGCGTCGCAAGGTGCTTGATGCGTGTGTGCAAGCGATGGCCAGTGATGATGTGGCCGTCGCCTTGGGTGCGATCCGTTGCGTGGAGAGCGCACTGCGTAAGCCCGGCGGGCTGTTCGGGCGCGAGGCGGATGACCATGAGAAGGAGGTCTGGGAGATCGAGGCGGCATCAATGCTTGGTGAGCTGCTGCGCCCCCAGGTCTTGTCGGGGCTCTATCCTCTCGTGAAGACCGAGCTCTTGACGGTGGCCGACAGACTCGCGCCTTGCGATTCGGAGCGAATCCGCGAACAAGCCGAAGCCCTACTGAGCGCGATTGGTGACGACCTTGACGTCGATGTCGCCGAGGCGCTCGCGCATGGGCCGTGGCGACGTGAGCGCGGAGCGCGACACCAAGACACTGACGAAGATGAGCAGCGCTGGCTCGACAGTGTTGCGCACCGGCTCATCGACCGAGAGGGCACCGCGGATTCCGTGACGGTCGCTCTGGAGAAGGCGCTCGAGGAGGCGATCGCTTCGGGCGCACGCACCACGCCCGGGCCGCTCGTTGCAGCGCTCGTCGAACTGGATGAGGCTGTAGCGCAGGCAATCGTGGCGCGGGTGGGCAAGGACCCGGGGTCGGCGCTGACGGCAGTGGTGGGGACCGCTTTGGCTGTCTACCGCAAGAAGGACTCGAACAGCGCACTTGCTGTCGCCAAGGCGCTGTTCGACAGCGGAGACGTCGAGCTGCGACGTCAGGTGGCGCATGCGTACGGATGGGGGCTGGGGAGTTCGCCTGCCGTGGCGCAAGATGAGATCGACCTGATCCACAGGCTGGCGGCCGATGAAGACCTGGTCGTGGCCCGTAGTGTCACGCATGGCCTGAGGTTCTTAGCAGCGGCTGATCCTGCTGCAGCCATCGATATCCTGCTCGAACTGCGCATTGGCCGATCACCGGACCTCGCCGATGACGCGCTCGTGTTGTTCACCCGCCGCGAACCACTCTCCCTTGAGTACCTGAGTCGGGAACAACTCAAGCAACTTCTCGATGAGCTGCTTGTGTGTCCGAGCATCGACGAGTACTGGGTTGAGCAGTTCCTCGGCCTCGTGTGCGAGCGGGACATGAAGTCCGTGGTGAAGCTGCTGAAAGACCGGGTGGAGAGGGCGGAGCAAGGCGACTACAGCTATGACGACTATCGCCCCTTGCCGTTCGGCTGGGAGAACAAGTCGCCGCTTTCCACTGAAGGGCATCCCGAGAGAGCGCGCCGGCTGCAGAAGTTGCTCGAATGGGCCTCGGCGGATGTGCCTGGCTGGCGACGTCACTTCGACGGGCCGAAGCTGTTCGCGGCCGTCGCGGGAGTGTTCGACGACGAAGTGCTGTCACTGTTCGAACTGGAGCTGAGTCAAAGAGCGCTTCCCGAGGCCAAGAGGATCGCGCACATCCTCTCCGAGGTGCCCAGGACAATCATCTGGGAACGGGTCGAGTGGATCGGCCGCGTCCTCGAGGCCGCAGCTGGCCGCGACGTGGATCTGTACAAGGCGGTCACCTCGGCGCTGTATTCGGCTGTCATCTCTGGCGTCCGCTCCGGCACGCCGGGACAACCCTATCCGCAGGACCTCGAGCAGCGTGATCGAGCGCGTGCGATTGCCGATGGACTACCACACGGATCCGCGACGGAACGGTTCTACCGGAGTTTGCAGCGCTCGGCCGAGGCGGACATTGCGCGCTCACTTGAGCGCGACGAGGAGCTGTTGTAGATGCCCGGCGACCCGAAACGTGACTTCATCTTCATCGATGAGAGCGGTGACCCCGGTCATAGGTCCACACATTTCGCCTGCATGGCGATGCATACGACCGACCACGGACTCCGTTGCGTCGTGGAGTGCTTCTCGGGCCTTCGCTTCTATCGGACCCTATTCAGCGAGATGAAGCGGCTGCACGAGAATGAACCTCTGCGACCGAAACTCGTTCAGATGTTGGAGGGACTTCAGGACGCGGGACACGTGCGATTCACGGCCACGTATCTGGAGAAGTCGCGCTACACGGGCCCCTACCTGATCGCCGGGCACGGCACCGAATTCCGCAACTTCCAAGTGCGTCGTCTGCTGGAGGCACATGTCAGCCATAGCCCTCTGCTGACCGGCGACTGCGAACTGGTTTTCGATCGCCACAGCCACAGTGCCAGTCAACTGTCCGACTTCGTCGACTACCTCAACAACAACTGGAACCTGCCGAGCTTCACATCCGTGACTGCTGTTGATAGTCGCTATGTCGAGGCGATTCAGGTGGCGGACCTGGCCTTACGGTTGTTCTTGAAGTGTCAAGTCGAGCGCGACCCAGACTATACCGATGCCGACCTGAGCTTCATCCGCTCGTGGGACGTGAGCAATATGCGAAAGGACTGGAAGCCATGATCGGAGTTGCCCGTCTCCCCGCAGTGGGTATAATGAAGTCGCTAATAGACGGGAGGACCACTGGCTCACAGAGAGCCCGATGGAGCCTCCCGTTTGCTTCGCGTTCAAGACTTGCGGTCAGGGGGTCGCGCTGATGCACCACCTGACCCTGCGCGTCCCGTGGCACGACTCCAAGTGGAACGGCTGCGCCTGCGCCGCACCTTCGGGGAAAGGGTGCTGCGTGGCGCCTGATCGCATCGGTTCAGGCGTCGGATCGAGCGCTGACAGCGCCGCGATCGTCCCGGTCGACGGCTGCCTCCACTCGTTCGACGAGTTGGCGCGCGAAGTCTCGCCGCGGTTGATGGCCGACATGCGCGACGCGATCGCGCGGGCGCGCCCGATGCGTGACTTCGCCCAGAGCGGCGTCGGCGTGAAGACGCTCCTGCGCTCCGAGGGACGCGACGTGGATTTCCCGGGATGCTACGTGATGCTCGACGCAGGGCGACCCGTCTACGTGGGGATCTCGCGCAAGGTCTTCACTCGGCTTCGCCAGCATGTCCTGGCCGACACGCACAACAGCGCAACCCTCGCGTACCGCATGGCGGCGAAGTGGGCCCGCCACTCCATGCGTCGGCAAGAGGCGATGGAGGACCCGGAGTTCAAGCGGGAGTTCGGCAGGGCGCGCGAGACGATCCGGGCCTTCGATGTCGCGTACGTTGAGATCGACAATCCGCTCGTGCTGCACGTCTTCGAGCCGTACGCCGCGCTCGAGCTCGGCACCGGCGAGTGGAACACGTTCGAGACGCACTGACCGGAATCGTGAGCGAGGACGGGCATCGCTATTCAACGTTCGCACGCCAAAATTGAATAGCGGCAAGCGTTAGTGAACTTACGTGCATTGGAGCGCGCCAATGGGGCGCTGCAAGCCCGAAGCCCGCGACCTGGATCCGCTTGCGGTATCATTTGATTACGAACCTAGGTCGCTTCCCGTTCCGCCGCTAGGGAGGTGTGACCGCATGGAGAAGCT
>CAZOSR010000106.1:0-6699 GCA_964582445.1 uncultured Coriobacteriaceae bacterium
GTCTCATCGGCGAGGATGAGCACCTCCGACGGGCCGGCGAGCATGTCTATGCCCACGTCGCCCATCACGAGCTTCTTGGCGGCCGTGACGTACGCATTGCCCGGTCCGGTGATCTTGTCCACGCGCGGAATGGTCGCCGTGCCGTATGCGAGCGCCGCGATCGCCTGCGCACCGCCCACCTTGTAGATCTCGCTCACGCCGGCTTCTGCGGCCGCCGCGAGCGTGTAGGGATTCACACGTCCATCGGCATCCGGCGGTACGACCATCGCGATCTCGTCGACGCCGGCGACGATTGCCGGAATCGCGTTCATGAGGACCGAGGACGGGTAGCACGCACGCCCTCCGGGGACGTAGATCCCGGCGCGCGCGATCGGGTTGACCTGCTGACCGATGAGGATGCCGCCCTCGATCGTGGTGAACCAGCTCTGTTGGACCTGCCGCTGATGGAACTCCTCGATCGAGAGCGCCGCGGCGGCGATCGCCGCCGGGAACACCACGCCCACCGCGGCCACGGCGGCGTCTATCTCTTCCACGCTGACCCGGAGATCGGCGTGCTCAGCCTTGTCGAACTGCGCCGTGTACTCCAGGAGCGCTTCATCGCCGCGACGGCGGACGTCATCGATGATGCGCTGCGCTACCCCGAGCACCTCCATGTCGATGCCTCCGGTACGCGGTACGTCGGCAGCATCGAGCCACCGGCCACGCTCGAGATCGACACGTCGCATCATCATGCGGATCATCCTCTCCTAGTCGGTGACGGCCGCTGCGGCAAGCGCCGACGCGAGACCGGTCACACGATCGCTTTCCATCTTCAGGCTCACCGGGTTGGCCACAAACCGCGCAGTGGAGGCGAGCACCTCATCCACGATCCGAAGCCTGTTGTCCGCGAGCGTACGCCCTGTGGCAGTGATATCCACCACTTGGTCGGCCAGACCGATCAGAGGCGCCAGTTCGATATTGCCCGAAAGCTTCACGAGTTCCACCTGCAAACCCCGGTGTGCGAAGTGCTGCTCGGTCACCCGCGGGTACTTGGTGGCCACCCGGATCACACCGAGGTGGCGGTAGATCTCAGCCACGCTGCGTGGCGCGTTCTCCGGCTCGGCCACCACGAACCGGCACGCACCGAAGCGGAGATCGGCCATCTCGACCACATCGAGCGCCGCCTCCACGAGCGTGTCCTTGCCCGCGATCGCCACATCCACCGCGCCGTACGCCACGTACACGGGGATGTCGGTCGGCTTGCCGATGATGTACTCGATGTCCCCGACCCTGATCGTCAACTGCCGCCCCGGATCCGCGAGCCCGGTCGTGTCGTATCCAGCGCGGCCGAGAAGCGCGACCGACCCCTCATAGAGAGACCCCTTCGGCAGTGCCATCCTCAGGATGCGCTCACCGCTCGACCGTCGAGCCATCATCGCGCATCGCCCCCCTTCGCGGCCCAGGTCCGCGAGGGCGGCTGCGGTAGCGGATCGCCCAGAGGCGTTGCGGGTTCGCCGTTGCGGTCGACCCGTGCGACTGCCTCACCGTCGACCACCAGCGCCTCAAGTGCGCCAAAGTCGTCGGCCTCACGCACGAGCGCGATCCCGGTCCGGCCGGTGGCGAGTCGCACACGCCACCCAGCGTTTCGAAGCGTCGCCGCCGCACGGAAGACCTCTGCGGGCATCCGTCCGCCGAGCACGGCGTCCAACGGCTGCGACCGCGGACTGGCCGACTGCTCGGCGAGTGCGATCATCAGCCGCTCGAGTCCCACTGCGAAGCCTGCAGCGGGCGCGGGAAGACCGAATGCCGAAAGCAGCCGATCGTAGCGACCGCCTCCTGCGAGCGGAAGCCCGAGACCGGGCGCATACGCCTCGATCTGGAGGCCGGTGTAGTAGTCGAGCGAGCGCATGATGCCGAAGTCGATCTGGACACGATCGCCATAGCCGAGTTCGTTGAGCACTTGCCAGGTAGCGGCAAGCGAACAGGCGAATTCGGTACCGTCACATGCCTGCATGAGCTCCAGACACCGCTCGAACGCCTCACCGCCACCCGTGATGCGAGGCAGCTCCACAAACGCGCGGGCGAGCTCGGGACTGAGGTCCTCGCGCCCGGCGAGCCGCTCGATCTCCACGAGGTTGCGGCTCTGCGCGGCAGCGACCATGGCCTGCCGCCACTCCTCCGGTCCACCGGCCAGTTCCAGCAGGTTGCGCAGAACCTCGGCAGTGCCCAGTCCGATGACGAACGAGCGGAGGCCGGCTGCCTCGAGCGCTTCGATCAGCAGGAGCACCACTTCCGTGTCGGCTGCGGGACCGCGAGCGCCGATGAACTCGACACCGACCTGCGTGAACTGACGAGCCTCGCCCCTGAGCGAAGCGTGCTCGCGGAAGACCTCGGTGGCGTACCGCACGCGGTGTGGTCCCGGCGTGCCGGCCAGCCGTGAGGCAGCCAGCCGGGCGATCGGAACGGTCAACTCCGGGCGCAGCGCAAGAAGTGAACCATCGAGATCGAACAGACGGAAAGCCGACCGCTCGATCTCGCCGGGAATGCCCGTTTGCAGTGTGGCGGACTCCTCCACCACCGGGGTTTCGACGGGATCGTAGCCCCACCCCGAGAAGACCGCCGATATGGAGCGGATCACTTCCTCGCGCTCCCGCGCCTCCTCGAACAGCACGTCGCGGAATCCGCGCGGCGTTACCGGGACTACGGGTTGCGTCGGTCGCACGGGCATCTCACCTCCACGGGATCGGCCGATGTGGCGGCCGAAAGGGCGTACTTTATTACGGTAGAGTGATACAGTAGCGGAGTATCCCACGCTTCGGCGGACCCGTCAACCACGGGGACGGAACCGCTCGAGCCGGCACTATCCCTCCCAGACCGCTCCCGCACCGAGAAGCTCCTTGAGTTCGGCATGCAGACCGCTCGAGGATGCATCGACCCGGTATTCATCCCCCATCTTCAGCTGCTTGACGCCGGCATCGGTCTGCAGCTGCACCATCACGCCGTCGCGACCGGGATAGCGCAGGAGGATCTCCTTGAATCGCGTGCCGTTGCCGTTGCCGAGCACCTCGACGGGCGCGCGCACCATCAGCGTCCCGGGCGGGCGCTCGAACTCGCCACTGGCCGCCAGCGGCTCGACCTCGTGCACGATGAGCTTGAGCCCCCGGTCCGACCGCTCCACCTTGGCCCGCACGCGCACGACCGTATCCACCGCGATGATGTCCCGGAACTTCTCGTACGTCTGCGGGAAGAGAACGCCCTCCATGGACCCCTCAAGATCCTCGAGGACGAAGGTGGCCATGAGCTTGCCCGCCTTGGTGGCGATGCGCTCGAACTTCGATACGATCCCGGCGAACCAGCCGCTCTGCCCGTCCCTGAACTCCTCTGTCGCGCCCAGCGAGAACGTCCGCGCTCGCTCGATGGTCTCGCGGATCTCCGAAAGCGGGTGGTCTGAGACGTAGATGCCGAGCATCTCCTTCTCAAACGCCAGCTTGATGCCCTTCTCCCACTCGTCGTCATTGGGAGGTTCGACGCTGTCGTCCATGCCGTGTTCCTCGGCTCCGAACAGGTCGAACATCGAGATCTGGCCGCAGTCAGCATCGCGCTGCCGCTTGATCGCCCCCTCCACGCACGGGTCCATGAGCGCTATCAGGTGCTTGCGCGTGTAGCCGGTGGAGTCGAACGCTCCTGCCTTGATGAGCGCCTCGAGCGTCTTCTTGTTGGCCTGACGCATGTCGATACGGTCGCAGAAATCGTTGAGCGAGGAGAACGGGCCGTTGGCCTTGCGCTCGGCCACGATGGTCTCCACGACACCCTCGCCCACGTTGCGGATACCGGCGAGACCGAAGCGGAGAGCGCCCTCGACCGCCGTGAAGTCCTTACCCGAGGAATTCACATCCGGCGGCAGGACCTTGATGCCGGCCTGGTTGCATGCGGCGATGTACTTGACGATGGTCTCGCTCTTGCCGGTGTAGCTCGTGAGGACCGCCGCCATGTACTCGAGCGGGTAGTGTGCCTTGAGATACGCGGTCTGATAGGAGACAAGACCGTACGCCGCGGCGTGGCTCTTGTTGAACGCGTACTCGCCGAACTTGCGCATGTCGGCCCACACGCGCTGCGCCACCTTGAGGTCGTAGCCTCGTTCGGCGGCGCCGGACATGAACTCCGGCTCGAGCGCGTCGACGATCTCCATCTTCTTCTTGCCCATGCCCTTGCGGAGCTTGTCCGCCTTGGCCGCTGTGAAGCCGCCCATCTCCATGGTGATGCGCATCGCCTGCTCCTGGTAGACGATGGCGCCGTACGTCTCCTCCAGGATGTGCTTGATGCGATCGTCGTAGTAGGTGATGGCCGCACGCCCGTGCTTGCGCGCGATGAAGTCGGGTATCGAGTCCATCGGACCCGGGCGGTACAGCGCCACAACGGCAACGAGATCCGCGAAGCGCGTTGGCTTGAGATCGCGCAGCACGCGCTTCATCCCCGGTGACTCGACCTGGAACACGCCGTCGGTGTCGGCACGCTGCAGCAGCTTCCAGGTCTTCGCATCGTCCATCGGGATGGCGTCCAGGTCGATCGTCACGCCGTGGTGCTCCTCGATCGCCGCAACCGCTTTGGCGAGCACGGTGAGCGTCCGCAGGCCGAGGAAGTCCATCTTGAGCAGGCCGAGATCCGCGATGACGGTGCCCTCGTACTGCGTGATGACCGAGCCGCCCTTGGTGTCGAGCTTCACCGGCGTGTAGTAGTACAACGGATCGCGGCAGATCACCACCGCGGCCGCGTGGATGCCCTCCCCTCGGACCACGTTCTCGAGAGAAAGTGCCGAGTCGATGATGCGCTTGGTGTCGGCCTCCGCGTTGTACGCGTCGCGAAGGTCGGGCGTATCGCGGAGAGCGACCTCAAGATCGGAGAGCTTCTTGTCCGCATCGGACTTGCGGTCGATGCGATCCGGAACGAGTTTGGACACCTTGTCAGGGATCGAGTACGGGTAGCCGAGCACGCGGCCAGCATCGCGTATGGCGGCTTTCGCCTTCATCGTCGAGTACGTGATGACCTGCGCCACCTTCTCCTCGCCGTACTTCTGGCGAACGTAATCGACGACCTCGAGGCGCCGCTCATCATCGAAGTCGATATCGATGTCCGGCATCTCGGTGCGCTCGGGGTTGAGGAAGCGCTCGAACAGCAGTCCGTGCTCGAGCGGATCGAGGTTGGTGATGCCGAGTGCGTAGCTGATGATCGAGCCGGCCGCCGAACCACGTCCCGGCCCGACGCCGATGTTGTTCATCTTCGCCCACTTCACGAAGTCAGCGACGATGAGGAAGTACGCCGAGAGCCCCTTGCCGGTGATGACCTCGAGCTCGGTCTCCAGCCGCTCGAGGGCTTCGACAGGCACCGGGTCACCGTAGCGCTTCTTGAGCCCCACGATGCACTCGTCGCGCAGATGGTCGTTCTCGGTCTTGCCGACAGGCGTCTCGAACACCGGGAGGATGATCTTGCCGAACTCGAGCTCGATATCGCACTTGGCGGCGACATCCACGGTGTTGGCGAGCGCCTCGGGATACTCGCCGAGCGCGGCGGCCATCTCGTCGTAGCTCTTCAGGTAGAACTGGTCCGACGAGAAGCGCATGCGCGAACGGTCGTCGATCGTCGAACCGGTGCCCACACAGAGCAGCAGGTCCTGAGCCTCATGATCCTCGTGCATCACGTAGTGGATATCGTTGGTTCCCACGAGACCGACGCCCATCTCGGCGGCCATGCGCGCGATCTCGGCGTTGAGCTGCTTCTGGGTGATGCCGTTGTCGGCCGTGATGCCCTGCTGTTGGATCTCCAGGTAGAAGTCGTCACCGAAGATCTCGGCGTAGGTCTCGGCCCACCGGCGAGCGGAGGCAAGGTCACCCTGCTCGACAGACTTGCTGACGATCCCGCTCATGCATGCCGAGGTACAGACGAGGCCTTCGCTGTGTTCCCGCAGCAACTCGAGGTCGACGCGGGGCTTGTAGTAGAAGCCGTGCGTGGAAGCCTCGCTCACGATGGCCATCAGATTGCGGTAGCCGGTCTCGTTCTTGGCCAGCAGCAGGAGGTGGTACAGCGACGGCTTGCCCTCGCGCTTGGTGCGCGATTCCGGGGTGAAGTACGTCTCGCAACCGATGATCGGCTTCAAGCCTGCGGCCGTGGCGGCGCGGTAGAACTCCACGGCCCCGTACATGGCGCCGTGATCGGTCAGAGCGATTGCGTCCTGACCCACCTCAGCTGCACGCTTGACCAGCCGCGAGATGCGGGCGTGACCGTCGAGCAGCGAGTACTCAGAGTGCGTGTGCAGATGGACGAATCCGGACATCGGCTACGCGTCGCCGCCTTCCGCGGCCGGGCCGAGCCGGTCGATCACCGTGCGGTACCCACCCTCGCCGTAGTTGAGGCTGCGGCTGACGCGGCTGATCGTGGTAGACGAGGCACCCGTGAGCTCCTGGATGCGTGTGTAGTGCTCGCCTGCATCGAGCAAACGGGCCACCGCCAGTCGTTGCGCCATGTCCTGGATCTCCCGGATGGTCGCGACATCCAGAAGGAACGCGTACCGCTCGTCGTCGGTGCCGAGCTTCCCGAATGCGGAGAGGAGAGACTCGACCTCGGCTGTACGCAGCCGTTCTGTGGACATTGCGAGATGCCTCCCTCCGGGGCCGGTGCGCAAGATGGTGTACCCATACTAGCACCGGGACGCGACATGATGGGGTC
>CAZOSR010000107.1:0-6698 GCA_964582445.1 uncultured Coriobacteriaceae bacterium
CCACAGTGTCTCCGGGCGATATCTCGCTCATTGCAGTCTACGGACTCGGCCCTGCTGGCGCCACACGTGATGATCATGGCTTGTGGCGAGCCCTCGCTCGACCGCTTTCTGGAGCGCTACGCCTGGCAGAGCCAGGCGCGCTACCGCCTCGGCGTCACGTACGTGGCGGTCGATGACGCCACGCGCCGCGTGCTCGGGTACTTCACGCTGGCCACTGCATCCGTCAGTGCCGATGAGTCATCCGTACGGGCTCCAGGCGGATATGCGGAACTCCCCTGCATCCGGACCGCGCGGCTGGCCGTGGACGAGCGCGTTCAGGGCAGGGGTCTCGGCAGCGAGCTCGTGCGCGCGGCGCTCACGATCGCGCTCGCCGAGTCAGAGCGCGTGGGATGCGCCGGCGTGATCGTGGACGCGCTTCCCGCGGCCGTCGACTTCTACGAGCGGTTCGGGTTCCGGCCCGTGGGAGTGGTGGCGGGTGCCGGGGCTGCGCGGCCGCGGCCGACGCTCATGTGGCTCGGCATCGGCACCGTGCGCTGCGCGGGGGAGTAGGTTCCTACCGCCAGCCGTAGGCGCCGCCCATCGCGTGAGGGAACTCCGCGAGTTCGGGATCCGTGTAGATGGCGACCTGCGGATACTGCGCGTCGTCGAGCGGCGGGTAGAAGAAGGAGTAGTACTCGATCCCGCCCTGCATGGCGTTGGGGTTGACGCTCGCGATCTCCGCCTTGGCCGCGTCGAACGCGGCGCTCTGCTGTGCCGAGGCGGGATCGGTGGTCGGGTTGAAGTCAGCGAACGGCGCTTCGATGTAGCGAAGATCGGCTGATCTTCCGAACGCGCCGACGACCTCACCGCCGATGACCAACACCTGGTACTGCGTGGCGCCGTCATGCAGCAGCACCCCGTAGCCCACCAGGAACGGCTCGCCTGTGACCGGCGTTCCGTTGACCGAGTCGCCGCTCGCCCACCGGCGCGACTCTTCTCTTTGTGCGACTGCCAGGGCGCTTCGCTCACCGTCGGTCTCGAGGGCAAGGGCGGTGGGGGCGGCGGCCTCGGCCGGCTCCTCGGTCTCGTCGCCAGCGGGCTCGGTGGTCACCACGGAGTCCGGCTCGGCGGGTTGCGTGGCGCCAGGCGAGCAGCCGGCGGCAAGCGTGAGCAGAAGTGCGAACGCCAGAAGGAGCGAGAGCAGCCGAGCGGTCATCGTGGAACCCCCATCCGCAACGTTGTGCTGTCGTACGGATGATTGCACGCGGCGAGTCATGGTGCTCGGCATGTCGGTGAGCGGCGGTTCTGCAGGCCTGCGGGGGTCGCTACCCGATGAAACGTACCCGGCACGAGCGGGTGGTGGCCTGCTTCCGGTCGGCGGTCACGAGCTCGGCGTCCAGCGCCGCCGCGAGTGCGATGAAGACGGCGTCGTGGAGCGCGAGGCGCTCGGCCTCGGCGATGCGGATGGCGGCGATGAGGAGCGCGTCATCGACCGGGGCGACCAGCAGGTCCGCCTCGGCGAGGCTGTCGATGATCTCCTCCATCCGCGAGACCGGCTCGCGTCTGCTCGTGGGGATGTTCAGGATCTCCAGCGGCAGATGCGCAGGAGCGATGAGCGCCACTTCATCCCGGGCGTGCGCGTTAAGCAGATGCGCAGCGATGTCAGCACCTGACTCTGTGGTGTCGAACCACTTGAACGCAACCGACGTATCTATGACTACGGGTCGACCGGTGGAGACGCGGAGCGGCCTACTCATCGTCAGTACGCTCGTCTTCGGTCAGCCACTCGGGGAGGGCGTCGCGGAACTGCCGGATGATCGTCGCACCATCCGGTCCCGGCTGCATGCGTTTACCGATCTCGGCCATGTGTTCCATGGCCCGCTCGATGCGCTTGCGGCGCTCCTCACGCTCGGCATCCTCATCGATGCGCGCGATGTAGGTGGCGGTGGCTTCCTGGATGAAGCCGCTGCGCGTGATGCCGAGCTCGGCCGCACGCCTGTCGATCTCCTCCAGCATGCCCTCGGGGAACGAGATGTTCGCTTTGCCCATCGGTAGTCCTCACGGTAGCACCAGTGGTAGCACCAACGTACATCGTGGCTCTGACACGCGCAAGAGTCGACGCCAGCGGGTACCCCGCGTGCTGCCGGGCGTGCGACAATGCGGGCATCGGTCCTACGAAGGGGGACGTCACATGAACCGCGCTCTGCCGCTCGTGCTGGCCCTGCTGCTCGCACTCACCGTCGCCGCCGGATGCTCACCGGCCGAGGACCCCGGCTCCACCTCCGAGGCTCCCGCCGGCGAGTCGTCCGCCGAAGCGCCCGAGGCTCCCGCCGAGTGGACGCCGCAACTGCTGGAGGGATTCCCAGAAGACGTGGTGCCGCTCTACAAATCCGACCTCATCGACACCGTCTTCTACTCGGTCCGCAACGATCCGCAGTGGGCGGCCGTTGAGGGCGGGCTGCGCAACATACACCATGTCGTCTACCAGACCGCCGTGGCGCCCGCCGAGGTGCTCGACCACTACCTCGGCCTCATGGACAGCACAACGGACGCCGACCCCTCCGATGGCGCCATCGAGGGCACGATCGGCAAGTACACCGTGTGGGTCAACACCACCGAGCAGGGCAGCTACAACGCGGTCTACATGAGCGTCGACCTGCCCAAGGCCGAGGTGACCGAGACCAACCCGTTCTACGCCGAGTACCCGGCCGATCTGGTGGAGACGCCGGGCGAGTTCGTGTTCTTCGAGGACAAGTACTACGAGTACCTCTACCGCGGGACCGACATGGCGTACTGGCGGCAGTTCGACATCGCGGACCTCGGCGGCGAGCCGGGCCCCGACCTCTCGCTCGAGGACGTCTACGCCTACTACCAGGAGCGCTACGGCGACAAGCCGGAGTTCGCGATCGACACCGCCTCGCGGATGATCACCTGGACCGATGGGAAGTACCACATCGTCATGGCCTTCTACGAGGGCGGCGGCCGCGGCGTGCTGGAGATCGGCTGGGACTGGGAGGGGTAGCCGAAGCGGCAGAGCGCGCATCCGGGCCGCCCGGCGGGTACAACCTTCTCAGCAGCCACACCGCGCAGGGATGCGCGCAACGGGAGCGAGGAGCGAGATGGCGTACATCGAGCGCGAACTTGCCGAGGGTGAACAGCTCATCAGGGTCGCCAGGCCCAGCTGGTGGACGATCGTGCCGCGCTCGCTGCTCGCGGTGGCGGTGCTCGCGGTGGCGATCGTGGTCCTCGTGCTCGGGCAGTGGCTGACCGCGCTCGTGCTATGGGCGATCGTCGTCCCGCTGGTGCGAGTGGCCTGGATCGCGATGGTCGCGTCGAGGGTGTTCCGGATCCTCAGCACCGAGATCGCACTCACCAACCGCCGGGTCACATCCAAGTCCGGTCTGTTCAGGGTCGAGGTCAAGACCACGCCGCTCGACAAGGTGAACAACGTGAACGTGGTGCAATCGATGTTCGGCCGAATGCTTCACTACGGCGACATCGAGGTGACCACGGCCACCACCGATGAGGCCGACAACCACTTCATCAAGTCGCTGGCGCACCCCAACGGCTTCCGCAACGCGCTCTCGGAGCACTCGGCAGGATAGGGCGATGCGCTGCGGTTGACAGGCGTTGGCGGTCACCGTGTCGAACGCGCCCCTATGGCGAATGAACGGGTATGTAGAGCGCATAGGCTTCGGCGGAGGGGGGAGCCATGCGTGTGCGACGCGTATGCCTTCTTATCGGCATGGCCGTGCTGCTGCTCGGCATGCAATCGGGGACGGTCAGCGCTCAGGAAGAGAGCATGCCGTTTGGGAAGTACGTGGGATCAGCGGCGGGAGGCAACCCCGGGAGCCAGCCCATCGCGCTCACGCTGTACGTGAATCCGGGAGCTGACGGGGCGTTCGAACTCACGTTCTCCACACCGGCGATCCCGATTCCTATCAGCGTGACGGGGACTCCTCAGCAGGCGGGCAACGGATACGACGTTCCCGTCTCCGTGAACCTCTCGAGCGTTCGGCTCACCGGCAGTGGCACGCTGCGGCTGCGGATGCGCGATGGGCAGTGGGTCGCGTACGGCACCGGCTCGGGAAGCTTCCGCGACAAGAGCGGGAGCGGCAGCGCCTCGGCCAGACCGGTGGGGGGAGCGTCGTCGAGCGGTCAGCAGGTGATCGACGCGATCGGCGGCTTCTTCGGCGGTCCGCCCGAGCCGACGGACATCATTCCGCCCGAGGTCTTCTCCGAAGACGGGGACGCCACGCAGCCCGGGGACTCGCTGACCGACGTGGGGAGCGAGCTTTCCGAGGCCGAGCCTCCGCCGACCGAGGCGGTTGAGAGCGAGGTGGTCGAGAGCGAGGCGACCGCAGTGGAGGCTGATCCGCCTGTGAGCGATGACGCGCTCATCACTATGTTCATTCTTGCGCTCATTCTGGGCCTGTGGTTCCTGATCTTCTGAGAGGGGGTGCGACATGGAGTCGATGGTAGTGGTGAGCTACTGGATCAAAGTCGGGCTCGTGCTCTTCGGCGCTGTTGTCGCGGTGCTCGCCGCGCTGCGTCGGATGCGCCCCAAGGCCGCGAAACGCGACATGCTGAGCGGCATCGTTGCTGTGGTCGCGCTTGTGGCGCTCGTCGTACTGACGCGGCCCGAAGTCAGCATCCCGTTGCTTGTGCTCGCGCTCGTGGCGGGCGCAGGGGCCGGGTTCATTGCAGCCGGCATTCGCCCGCTGGTGGCGCTCACCGTGGCCCTGGCGACGGCGTTCCTGCTGATGATGGCCTTCTTCGGTGAGGGTGGCGCGTTTGGCATCGGCGTGGCGGTTTTCGCGTTCGCAGTCGGGCTGCAGCTGGGGCAGGGCATCCACCGGCCCAAGGCGGGCACGGCGATTCCGGCCGAGCCGGTCGGTCCCCCGCCCGGGCTTGATGCCGAGGGCGTGGCGCCGGTATCGATGGAGGTGTGAGCGTGTCTACGATCGGGCGATCGATGCGCCTCATCATCGCGGCAACCGCGCTGAGTCTAGCGCTTGCGGGGTGTGCGGCAGGCGCGCCCGAGCAGCCTGCCACCGAGCCCGACATCCGGGGCGTAGTGACATCGGTGTCGGGCGCGGGTGAAGGCTCCGCGTCGCTGCGAGTGGTGTGGACCGACGACGCGGCCATCGGCGCGCAGGCCGGCTACGACGCCGCGCAGGTGGCGGTGAACGATGACACCGAGCTTCTCTCGCGCGCGGCCGACGGCTCGGTGAGCGACGCGGCAGTGGACGACATCTCGGTGGGCATCGTGGTGGAGGCGTGGTTCGAGGGACCGGTGGCCGAGTCGTACCCGGTGCAGGCCACGGCAGGGACGCTCGTGATCATCGGCAGCTACAGCGGCGAGTTGCCTGAGCCGCCGGGGCTCGCGCCGTAGTGGTCATGTCCTCCGGCGCCCAGCCTCACGCCCGCCGCCGACCGCGCCGATGTCGAACGGCAGGGCGATGACGATTTCGTACCTCGGCAGCTGGAATGTCGCCGGAATCCAAACCGCTGTCACAGTGCTGAGGCAGGCTGCTTGATGACGGCGAGTGGCGGGCAAGGAGCGACCACTGTCCGATCGTGGTGGAGGTGTGATCGCGCTCGAGCTGCTGTAGCGGGTCGGCAGAACTCGTGGACAGGGAGCAGATGATGGGCCGCCCCACATTCCCCGACCCGACCCCCACGCCGCAGCCGTCGAGTTGCGCCAGCTCGTCACCTCGGCGAGGTTGGCGCGATGCAGCTTGCGCTCGAATGCCTTCGTGATGTGGTTGGCAGTATCTCGTGGAACACGCTGAAGCAGTGCCAGCTCCCGGGGATAGTGATTGATGCTCCCGGGCGTTCGATTGAGCGCCCGACCAGCTGGCGGCAGGCGGAGCGCGGCTGAGCCACCATGGGAGCGTCGCGTTCACCGGCTACGCGTCGATCTACCGCTTCAATGGCCCCGTTTGTTCCCATCGAGGCACTTGAGTGCTCAACGCCGCGGCGGCGGTTCTGAAGGCTCGCCGAGTAGTGTTGCGCTGCCGAATCACACCTACGTCCCCGCCCGCTCCCGTCGCAGCACGTACGCGAGCGTTGCCACGAGCGACGCCGACATCAGGATCTCGCCGAAGTTGACCACGAAGAACATCGGCCCCTCGGCGTTCACGAACTGTCCTGCCGGTACGAGCGGTGCGGCGAGCGCCATCCATGGCCAGCGGCCGCGCGTGCGCACCGCGATGTAGATGCCGACGAGCAGCACCACGATCGTCATCGTGAGCGACGGCGGGGGAGGCGTGAACAGCCGGCCCACGTTGGTGTAGTAGAGCACGTCGGCCTCACGGACGATCTCGCCCTCGAACGAGATGACCTCGTTCACGAGCCCTACGCCCACCATCGCGGCCCAGAGCACCCACGACCCGATCTTCGCGATGTGCTCGCGCCCCCGGAACGCCCCGAACCGCGTGGCGAGCATCACGGCCGCCACGATCCAGCTCGGCGTGAAGAGCGAGTGCCCGAGGAACCTCGGGAAGGTGAGCGCCTCGAGCGTGGGGCCAGCGCCGATGGTGCTGCCCAGGCCGATGATCAGGTTGTCGTACCAGACCGCCGCGATCGGCAGCATCAGCATGAACGACCCGGCGGTGCGGTCGCGGCGCCACAGCGTGAACGCCCAGACCGCGAGCGCCGCCTGCAGTGCACCGTATGCGATGTAGCCGAACGAATAGAGCCCCATGCCGCCTCCG
>CAZOSR010000108.1:0-6673 GCA_964582445.1 uncultured Coriobacteriaceae bacterium
GACCACCGCGATGTTCCAGACGCTCATCGACCCGGCGAAACTGGGCCGGGTGCTGTCGCTTTACACCACGATCGCGATGCTGGCGGCGCCGGTGGGCCTGGCCGCGGCTGGCCCCATCGCTGAGCGTACGGGTGCGGCCGCCTGGTTTGCGGTCACCGGCGTGCTCATCGCTGTCTCGGGACTGGTGATATGGGCTCTGCCCGCGGTTCGCGCGCTTGACGGTGCGATGGCCGAGGCTGCAGTCGCGGCAGAGTGAGCCCACCAGCAGAGTTCGCATAAATGCGAACCAGCGCGCAGAGGCCCCGGGTGACGGATGCTCGCTGAGGCACCATGTCGCCACGCCCACGCGGGCGGGCTTGTGGGTACACACTGTGCGGTAGGCGCGGGGCTGCCAGGGGGTGGCTGCCGTGTCGCCGCGCCTGACCGCGACATCTCTTGGAGGGATCGTCATGGCTGAGAAGCAGAACGTACGCGTGGACACCGGCTTCGGCATCATCTGGTTCATCGGATGGCTGTTCACGATCGGGTACCTCAAGCTGCAGTTCTGGACCGGCGTGCTCGCGATCATCATCTGGCCCTACTACCTCGGAGTGTCGTTCAGCTAGAGGTGCGGGGGATGCGCCTCGAGGCAACGGTCGTTATGAGCGCGTTAGAAGCCCGTTTGAATGGCCGAGCTATGGTGATCCCACGGGGGCATCGGCGATTCGGCTGTGGCGTCATTGACGGGCGGTGACCCTATTGCGTGCATGGTAGCATGGTGCTACTATTCCGTTGCCGGGAGGACATGTGGGATCCGACAGGAAGCCGAGGTATGAAACGGCGGTAGTCCGGCAACTCGTACAGGACGGGCGAGTCGTAGCGACGAGGCGCGTCACGGAGTGGCTGGCTAACCACGAATACGATGCGAAGCGGACGATTGCGCAGGTTCTGATGTCGCTCGAATCCAACGGTCGTTTCACGGGGTCCTGCACGTTGGTGAACGATGAAGTCGCAGATGAGTATGTCGTGGACCTTTCAGGTGAGGACTGGTACTTGAAGTTCTGGGTCGATGACGAGCAGTTGGTGGTCGACGTGTGGTCGTGCTGTTGGGATGGTACGGTTCACTGATCGGCCAGCGAGGAGGGCGACCGTGTATCCCAAGAAGTGCGCTGAGTGCGGAGGGTCCGTTGAGGTCTCGAGCGAGTCGATCCCCTTCGAGATGCGCGGCGAGGCCGTGCTGGTCGACGGAATCGAGCATGGACGATGCACCGTTTGCGGCGAGTCGTACCTCTCGCTGGACGCCACCGAACGGCTCCAGAAGGAGGCTGTCCGGCTTCTGAGGGAGGCCAAGGGCTTACTGCCCCCGCAGGAGATCCAAGATCTCCGGCACTCACTGGGGTTGTCGCAAGCGGCGTTCGAGTCCCTGCTGGGTGTGGGTGCCAAGACCGTGGTGCGGTGGGAGAAGGGGACTGTCTTCCAGAGTGCCACGGCAGACAGACTCATGCGTCTCATCCGCCATATGCCGGAGCTGGTCGCCGTCCTGTCGAGCGGGGCAGTGGACGCCGCCACCCGAGATAGCCATGCCCGCAGCGCCGTGCGCACTGTACACGCGGTCGACGCGGTTGCGGCGCTCCAGCGGGAGTCTGTCGCACGCAGCGCTGACGCCATCATCGAGGACGAGGTCGCTGCTGAGATCGCGACCACACGGGCAGCCCGGCATCGCTGACGGCCCGCGTGGATTCATAGCCGGTGGAAGTCCAGGACGATTCCTGGGCCGATCCACCCTGACGGCCGAGTTCGCATAGTTGCCCTCCGGGTGAGGAAGGCCGACTGAGCGCTGTTCGCAAACGTGCGAACCACGCACGGGGGTGTGGTGCCGCCCGCCTGCGCCCCCGTACCCCCTCGCTCCGCTATACTGTGACCTGCGGATACGCGCCCGCCCGGCCGGCACTGTGGCGGCCGTCAGGCGCTTCCGGACCCATTCCCACACGGAAGCATCCACTGCATGGCCAAGCGGAGCAGGACCGAGCGTCTCGAGAAGGTGCGTGACCGGCGCAAGCGTCTCGCCATGGGCTTCGGCGCGGCCGCGCTGGCTGCCATCGCCGTGATCGCGCTCGTGGTGGGCGTATCGCTCCGCCCGGCGGATCGCGCGGCGGCAGAATCGGCGAGCGCCACCGGTGCCGCCGCCGATGTCGATGCCGTCGCTCTGAGCGCCGGATCCACCACCGCAACTGCCACCACCGCTACCGCGTCCGCGCGTCTGCCGGTGGAGGTCCCCACGCTCGTTGGCATGCAGATCGAGGAGGCGGCCATGCTCCTCAGGGCCGCCGATCTCGCCGTCACCCGTGTGGGCACGCCCGTGGGCGAGATGACCCCCGGCCTTGTGCTCGACCAGTCGCCCGCAGCCGGCGAGCGGCTCACTCCCGGCGCGGTAGTCACGCTCACGTTCGCCGATCCGGAGGCCGTTGCGGCCACCGGTACGCCGCGTCCTGAAGGCCCCGTCGTGTGCATCGACCCCGGTCACCAGGCCGAGGGCAACGCCGACCCCGAGCCCATCGGCCCGGGCGCCACCGAGACCAAGGCGAAGGTCACGGGCGGCGGCACCGGGGTCACCACGCGGGTGCGAGAACACGAGCTCAACCTGGCGATCTCGCTCAAGGTGCGTGAGCGTCTAGAGCGCTACGGCGTCACCGTGGTGATGACGCGCACCACCGCCAACGTGGACATCTCCAACGCGCAGCGTGCGCAGGTGGCCAACAACGCGGGCGCGGACCTGTTCCTGCGCATCCACGCCGACTCGTCCACCAACGCCAGCGTGTCCGGCGTCTCCACGCTCTATCCCGGCGGCAACGACTGGGTGGCGCCCATCCGCGAGCCGAGTCTGCGCGCCGCGGGCATCATCCAGCGCGAGGTGCTCGCCTCCACCGGCGCCACCGACCGTTCGCTTTCCGAGCGGGCCGACCTCTCCGGCTTCAACTGGGCCACGGTGCCGAGTGTGCTGGTGGAGACGGGCTTCCTCTCCAATCCCGCGGAGGATAAGCTGCTCGTCGACGACGCGTATCAAGACAAGCTCGCCGATGGCATCGCCCGCGGTGTGCTCGAGTATCTGGGGGTGACCGAGTAGTGGCGCGAGGCCCGATGACTCCTGAAGCCGCGCGTGCCGCGCATGCGGTGCGGATCGCGGTGGGTGCCCTGGTGGTGGTGGCGCTCGCGTTCGTGGCGCTCTACGCCACCGGTCGGCTCGGCCCCACAGGCGTCGCAGCCGAGGACCTCTCGCGCGTGGTTCTCATCGGGGCGGCGCCTGACGAGACAGGCGATGTGGTGGCGCAGATCATCGCCATCGCCGATGTCTCCGGGGCCACCGCGTCTCTCGAACCCGTGAGTCCTGCGCGTGCCGCCACGATCCCCGGCACCACGTACGATACGCTTGCCGACGCGTATCCCTTTGGCGGCGGCGAGGGCGTGGCGGCGGCGCTGGCGCGCGCTACCGGCGGCGACCGGCTGCCGTACGTGGCGCTGAACGCACGGGCGCTCGGGGCGGCTCTCGAGCGTGAGGGGAGCGTGCGCCTTACGCTTCCGGCTCCGATGAGCGTCTTCGACGGCGAGGAGCTGTTCACGCTCGCGGCGGGTACCCGCACGCTCGATCCGGACGAGGTGGGCGCGGTCTTCAAGGGCGCCCCGTACCTCACGGATGCCCAGCGCGGCGAGCTCGACGCGGAGCTGTCAGGGCTGCTCGCTACGCTGGTGACGGACACGCCGCACGAGTCCGCTCAGACCGATCTCAGCGCCGATGCGTATGCGGTCTTGCAGTCCTCGCTGGGTAGCGTACGCTGAACTGGTGGATTTCTTCCGCTAGTTGTACGTAAGAAGTCAAGATATGTGCTAGGATGCCGATACTCTGTACATTGCGCCTACTTTGACGTGTTCGGTTATCGGGGAGGGGTCGGTCCATGGCGGACATCGAGGCCAAGAACGACGAGGTTGCGACCAGCCGCAAAGGCATCATTCGCGCGCTTGCCGCGCTCGGGATCGTGGCCGTACTGGGCGGCGGCTTCCTCGCGATCGGTGGCGTGGACGGCGTGGTACGTCTGGTCTCCGGCGAGTCCGATAGCGCGACCGAGGACGTTGCCCCGGTGACTCCGGCTACACCTGCCGAGACCGAGCCCTCAGCAGAGGCCGAGGAGCCCGCCGAGGAGGCCACCACCACACCTGAAGCCGAAGAGGCTACCGCCACGCCTGAAGCCGAGGAGACCGGGGTGGCCACCACCAGCGGGACCACCGCCGTGACCCCGTCGCCCACGCCTGTCGCGGCCGCTCCCACAGACGACCAGCAGAACCGCATGTACTGGGAGCAGGTTGCCAGCCAGGAGCAGATCGGCAAGCTCGTCCGCGGCGAGATCTCCTCGTTCACGCTTGGCACCGTCAACCGCAGCGGTTCCACCGCGAGTGTGCCGGTGACCGTGAACTACAAGGCCGGCGGCTCGATCTCCGGCACGATGGTGCTCCGCGACTACAGCGGCGTGTGGTACTTCAGCTCCATCACCCGCAGTGGCCAGACCGCCACCACGCCTTCGGGCAGCGGTGACACCAGCGTGATCGCGGCGATCGTGAGCCAGCAGGCCACCAACCAGGACATCCCCACCGGGATCATCTCCGGCGCGTACAAGACGGTCACCGTGAACAGCGTGTCGCAGGGATCCGGTACTGCCACGCTCAAGATCACGCTTTCCGGTGGTACGGCCGCCCCGATGCCCGGCACCATCACGTGCGTAAGCAAGACCATCGGTGGCGTGAAGCACTGGTTCATCACGTCGTTTGCCAAGTAGGAACCGCCCCTGAGGGGTGTGCACTACCAGTCGGCCGCGCATCAGCACTCGGTGCGCGGCCGAACACTGTAAGATATGGGTGTCGGACGACTGCTAGGGGAGCCGGGTGGAAGAGCTCGACCTTCGCGATTATCTGAACGTGATCTCAGCCCGCCGGTGGGTGATCATCCGCAGCGTGGTCGCGGTGGCGCTCGTGGCGCTCATCGCGAGCCTGCTGCAGACTCCCGTGTACCAGGGCGAAGCGAAGGTGCTGATCGCCGAGAAGGGCTCGAGCGTGGACGTGTTCGGCGGTCTGGGGCTGGACATCTCCAGCCAGGCCGAGCGCGGTCTGCAGACGCAGGTGCAACTCATGCAGGTGCGTCCGCTGCTGGAGAACACCATCCGCCGCCTGGAGCTGGGCATCACGCCCGAGCAGCTCGCTGGCCGCGTGCAGGTGAGCGCGGTGGGGCAGACCAACATCGTCACGATCGTGGCACAGGACGGCGATGCCGACACTGCCGCCGAGATCGCCAACACGCTTGCCGACGAGTTCGTGGCGTGGAGCCGCGACTACCGCCGCGAGAGCATCAGCGCCGCCGCCGAAGAGGTGGACGCGCGTCTCACGCTGGCCAAGGAGGAGATCCTGGAGCTGGGCCGCGAGATCTCGGCCCAGGGCAAGAGCGACGAGCTTGCCGCCGAGCTGGCCATTGCCACGGGCAACTACACCACGCTCGCGGGCAAGCTGGAGGAGCTCCGCATCTCCGAGCAGCTCGAGGTGGGAAGCGGCCGCGTGGTGAGCCCCGCCGTGGTACAGACCGAGGCGGTAGAGCCCACCCCCGCGCGCAACACAGCACTCGGGCTCGTGGTGGGTCTCGTGTTCGGCCTGGGCCTCGCGTTCCTCTACGAGTACCTGGACAACACCATCAAGACGAGCGACGAGATCGAGCAGCTCACCGGCACGCCCGTGCTCGGTCTCATCCCGGCCGAGAAGTACGAGAAGGACGAGCGCAGGCGCGCGAGCATCCTCACCAACCCCGGTGGCGCGGGTGCCGAGGCGTACCGCGTGCTCCGCAACAACCTGGACTTCATCAACTTCCAGCACGACCTCAAGACGCTGCTCGTTACGAGCGCAGCGCCTGCCGAGGGCAAGAGCACCGTTGCCGCCAACCTGGCCGCCGGTCTGGCGCAGGCTGGCAAGAAGGTGGTGCTGGTGGCAAGCGACTTTCGCAAGCCCACTACGCAGCAGTTCTTCGGTGTCCGCAACATGATCGGGCTCTCGGACGTGCTCACCGGAGAGCGTTCGCTCAAGAGCGCACTCCAGCGGCCGCGCGAGGACATGGAGCTTCTGGTGCTCACCAGCGGCAAACTGCCGCCCAACCCCAGCGAGCTGCTCGGCTCCCAGCGCATGCGCGACGTGCTTGAGGAGATCAAGCTCTGGGCCGACTGGATCATCATCGACACTCCGCCGCTCCTGGCGGTGGCCGACGGCGCCGCAGCTGCGCGGTACTCCGACGGCGTGCTTCTGGTGACCAAGGGCGGCGAGTCGACGCGTGAGGCCGTGAAGCGGGCTGCCGAGATGATCGACAGCGCCGGCGGGCGAATGGTGGGCTCCGTGGTTTGGGGCCTCGATGCCACCGGCGGGCGTGGCGGCTACGGCTATGGCTACAGCTACGGCTACCGTCCGGCCTACGGCTACAACATTACGCTGAACATCCGGCCGTCCTATGGCTATGGCTACGGCTATCGATTCAACATTCCCAGCATTGTGGTGAACCCGATCCAGCCTTCGACGACTGTAGTTCCCACGCCTGCCCCGGTGACGCCCGCCCCGAACAACACTGTGCTACCCACTCCCGCGCCTGCCCCGGCGCCGGCGCCTGTGCCCGCTC
>CAZOSR010000109.1:0-6604 GCA_964582445.1 uncultured Coriobacteriaceae bacterium
TGGGCATAGACATGCTCGCCGGCCCGTCGGAGGTGCTCATCCTCGCCGATGAGACCGCCGAGCCCATGTTCGTGGCGATCGACCTCATGGCGCAGGCGGAGCACGATCCGCGCGCGGCTACCTACCTCGTTACCACCGATGAGGACCTGCCCGCACGCGTGGAGCTCGCTCTGCGTGAGCTCCTGGCAGGCTCCTCGCGCGCCGAGGTCATCGAGCGCTCGCTCACCGATAACGGCGTGGTGATCGTGTGCCCCGACATCGATGTGGCGCTCGACGCCGCCAACCTCATCGCACCCGAGCATCTCGAGGTCATGATGACCGAACCCTTCGAGCTGCTCGGCTCGATCAAGAACGCCGGTGCGATCTTCCTGGGTCCCTGGACGCCCGAGTCGGTCGGCGACTACGTGGCCGGCCCCAACCATGTGCTGCCCACGGGCGGTACCGCGCGCTTCTCGTCGCCGCTGTCGGTAGACGACTTCGTGAAGAAGTCCTCAGTGCTGAGCTACTCGCTCCAGGGCCTGGAGGCCGACGGCGCTACCGTGATGACGATCGCCGAGGCCGAGGGTCTTGAGGCACATGCCGCCGCAGTGGGCATCCGGCTGGCGGCGGTCTACGGGCTGGAGGACGAGTAAGCATGAACGAGTTGCGCGCACCGCGCCCCGAACTCGGCGATATCTCCGCGTACGACGCCAAAGACGTACGTGCCGAGATCAATCTTTCGGCCAATGAGAACCCGCACAATCTGCCCGGCGAGGTGCTCGAGAAGCTCGCCGAGCGGGTGCGGTTCGATATCCCGTTCAACCGTTACCCCGATCCGATGGCCACACGGCTGCGCGAGATGATCGCCGAGGCGAACGGTCTCGATCCGGCCAACGTTCTGGTGGGTAACGGCGGGGACGAGATCATCCTCGATGTCATCCTTGCGTGGGGCGGTCCGGGGCGGAAGCTCGTGGACATGCCACCGACGTTCGCGATGTACGGTATCGACGCACGCATGACCGGTACCCGTGTGATCGAGGTGCCACGAACGGCGGAGTTCGAGGTCGACGGCCCCGCACTGATGCAGGCCGTCTCGGAGCAGGATCCCGACATCATCATCGTCTCGAACCCAAACAACCCTACCGGCACCATGACGCCGGAGACGCTGCTGATCGACCTTCTGAACGCGACTGACGCGCTCGTGCTCGTGGACGAGGCGTACTTCGAGTTCAGCCGTCAGACGATGCGCCCG
Source organism: uncultured Coriobacteriaceae bacterium (assembly GCA_964582445.1). Classification (GTDB taxonomy): domain Bacteria; phylum Actinomycetota; class Coriobacteriia; order Anaerosomatales; family Anaerosomataceae; genus Anaerosoma. The sequence continues at coordinate 1,232 of CAZOSR010000109.1, forward strand.
CACATGGCGCGCCACAAGAACCTCGCGATCCTGCGGACGTTCTCCAAGGCGTTCTCGATGGCGGGTTTGCGCGCGGGGTATCTGCTCGCGGATGCCGAGCTGGTGCGGCAGCTCACCAAGGTGCGGCAGCCGTACTCGGTCAACCGCTTCACACAGGTCGCCGCGGCGCTCACGTTCCGCGAGCGCGTTGTCTTCGAGGCGGGTGTGCGTGAGGCCATGCGCAATCGCGATCGTCTCGTGCACGGGCTCGCTCAGATGTCCGACGTGGCCGTGTATCCCTCGGAGGCGAACTTCATCCTGTTCCGGGTGCCGCAAGCGGCGGCGATCTGGCGCGACTTGCTGCACGACCATTCGATCCTCGTGCGTGACGTTTCGCGCACCGCGGGGCTTGAGGACTGCCTCCGCGTCACCGTTGGCTCAGAGGAGGAGATCGACCGCTTCCTCTCGGCGATGGACGAGATCCTTGCACGCAAGCACGCGTCGGTGCACTTCGGCGTCAACGCCACAGCCAACCGCCATCTGGAAAGGGACGGTGAGTGACGTGATGCGCGTGGCGACCGTGGAGCGGACCACCTCGGAGACCAGCATCGCCCTCACCATCTCGCTCGATGGCGAGGGTGCGACGAACGTCTCGACCGGCGTGCCGTTCTTCGACCACATGCTGGAAGCGTTTGGACGGCACGGGCTGTTCGACCTGGAGGTCGATGCCGCGGGCGACCTTGCTGTGGACGCCCACCACACCGTCGAGGACGTGGGCATCTGCCTCGGGCAGGCGTTCGCGCGCGCGCTCGGGGACAGAGCCGGCATCCGACGCTTCGGCTCGGTGTTCATGCCGATGGATGAAGCGCTGGTGCTTGCGGCTGTCGACATCTCTGGCCGCGGGCAGCTCCACTACGATGTGACGGTGCCCATCGAGCTCATCGGCACGTTCGACACGACGCTCGCCAAGGAGTTCATGATCGCGTTCGCCTCGAACGCCGGCATCACGGTGCATGTGATGGCCTTCGCGGGGGAGAACGCGCACCACATCATCGAAGCGGCATTCAAGGCGCTCGCGCGCGCTTTGCGCGAAGCGGTCGAGATCGACCCACGCGTCACCGGCGTACCGAGCACCAAGGGGTCGCTGTGATCGCCATCGTCGACTACGGCATGGGGAATCTGCGCAGCGTGCAGAAGGGCTTCGAGCACGCCGGGGTCACGGATGTCGTTGTGACCGGCGATCCGGCCATCGTCTCTTCGGCTGACGGCATCGTGCTCCCGGGGGTCGGCGCGTTCCGCGACGCGTCGGCGACGCTTCGCGACGGCGGGCTGAGCGACGTGCTGCTCGAGCGGATCGGGACGGGCGTGCCGTTCCTCGGCATCTGCCTCGGCATGCAGTTGCTTGCCAGCGTGGGTCTCGAGGACGGGGAGTGGCAGGGGCTCGACGTCGTTCCGGGCGTCTGCGAGCGGCTTCCCGGTGGTGTGAAGGTGCCGCATATCGGCTGGAACACCGTGGCGTATCCGCGTGAGAACCGGCTGTTCCAGGGCATCTCCGAGGACACGGCGTTCTACTTCGTGCACTCGTACTACCTGAAACCGGATGATCCGTCGTGGGTGATCGGTTCGGCATCGTACGGCATCGACTTCGCGGCGGCGGTGGGCCGCGGGAACGTGCACGCGGTGCAGTTCCATCCCGAGAAGTCCTCTGCGGCAGGGCTGCACCTGCTCGGTAACTTCGGCGACATCGTGAAGGAGCGTACCGGCTCATGATCGTCTTCCCCGCGATCGACCTGCTCGACGGACGTGCCGTCCGCCTGGCGCAGGGAGACTACGACCGCGTGACCGTGTACAACAACGATCCCGTGGCGCAGGCGCAGCGGTTTGCCGAGGCCGGTGCAACGTGGGTGCACGTGGTGGATCTGGACGGCGCACGCGACGGCGTACCGGGCAACATCGCCGTGGTGGAGCGCATCGTGCGCGAAACGGGGCTCGCCGTGCAGACCGGCGGCGGCATTCGAACGTTGGAGACGATGCGCCGGCTTGCGGATGCGGGTGCGAAGCGCATGGTCCTCGGCACCAAACTGGTGACTGACGAGGCGTTCGTGGCGGACGCGGTGGCCGAGTTCGGCGACACGGTGGTTGCGGGTGTTGACGCGCGGGACGGCGAGGTCAAGATCGCCGGGTGGCGCGAGGGTACCGGCGTGCCATCGGCCGAACTGGTAGCCGAGCTTGCCGAGCGCGGCATACGGCACCTCGTCTACACCGACATCAGTCGCGACGGGATGGGCACCGGCATCAGTGCGGATGCGTACCGCGCCGTGGCGGCTCAGGCGGGCTTTCCGGTGGTGGTGAGCGGCGGCATGTCCACGGCCGAAGATGTGCGCGCGGTCGCCGCGCTCGGCGGTGAGGTCGCCGAGGGAGTGATCATCGGCCGCGCGCTGTACGAGGGCGCGATCGACCTGTCCGAGGCACTTGCGATCGTGCGTGGTGAGGCCTGATGCTCACCAAACGCGTCATCCCCTGCCTGGACGTTCATGACGGTCGTGTCGTCAAAGGCGTGAACTTCGTTGACCTGCGCGATGCGGGCGACCCCGTGGAGCTTGCCGCGATCTACGACCGGGAGGGTGCCGACGAGGTCGTGTTCCTGGACATCACGGCAACGCACGAGGAACGGCCCTCGATGCTCGACGTGGCCGCACGTACGGCCGAGGAGGTCTTCATCCCGTACACCGTTGGTGGCGGCATGCGCTCCGCCGCGGACATCCGGGCGATGCTTGCCGCCGGTGCGGACAAGACAGCGATCAACTCCGCTGCAGTGGCCGACCCTTCGCTCATCACCACCACCGCGGGGATCTACGGCTCCCAGTGCATCGTGGTGGCCATCGATGCGCGGCGCGTACCGGGCTCGTCTCCGGCGTGCTGGGAGGTCTTCGTGGCGGGCGGGCGTACCAACACCGGACTCGACACCGTGGCCTGGGCGGCCGAGGCGGAGCGGCGGGGGGCGGGGGAGATCCTGCTGACGAGCATGGACCGCGATGGCACGAAAGACGGGTTCGACATCGATCTCACGCGCGCGGTCACCCGAGCGCTGAACATCCCGGTGATCGCGAGCGGGGGGGCCGGGGAACTCGACCACTTCGCCGAGGTGGTGGTCGAGGCCGACGCCGACGCCGTGCTCGCCGCAAGCATCTTCCACTTCGGCGAGTACAGTGTCCGCCAGGTGAAAGAGGCGATGGCGTCGCACGGGATCCCGGTGCGGCTGTGAGGCGCGAGGATCACCGCATGCCGGCAGGGGAGTGCGAGGCGCTGTTACGCCGCGCCGAGGTGCTCAGACTCGGTCTGATCGAGGGTGGGGAGCCGTACGTGGTCCCGGTGAACTTCGGCTATGACGGTGCGCGGATCTACGTGCACGGCCCACGCGAAGGGAGACGGATCGCGGCGGTCGCGAGCGGTGCCCGCGTGTGCTTCGAGGTCGATGAAGGAGAGGTCATCCCGGCCGATCGCCCCTGCGGGTACACGTCGCGGTTCAGGAGCGTCATCGGCTACGGGACGGCGCGAATGCTCACCGATGATGCGGAGAAGCGCCACGGCCTCGATGTCATCATGCGTCACTACGGAAGCTCGGGTGAGGGTATACCACCAGAGAAGTGCGCGATCACGAGCGTGCTCGAGATCGTCGTGGATTCGATCCATGGCAAGTGGCATGGCCTGGCTCGAGGTGAATGAGATGCGTGACTGGCAAAGGACGCTGGCAGGGCTCGTGCTCGGGCTTCTGTTCCCGGCGGTAGTGGTCGGCATCGCGGCGCTCGCACCGTATGCGAACGATCAGTTCATCACACCGATCGATGGCCGGATACTCAGTGTCGCGTGGTGGCTGATGGTTCCGCTCGGCGTGGCCGCGACAGTGATCGTCGCGCGCCAGCTGTGGCCCGGCATCATCGTGGGCCTCGCATCCGTGGCCGGTTTCGCCATCTCGCTCGCGCTGCTCCTGCCGGCGGCGGAACGTGCGGCATCGCTCGAGGCGGCCGCGGCCTGGGTCAGCGCGGCGATATCGGTGGCGCTTCCCTGGTCACTCGGCATGGTGTTCGGCTGGACTGCGCTGAATCGCCGCCCGGTTCGGACTGACGGCGTGCCCCGCGAGCCGGGTTCGACCCGCCGCGCCGCGCGATGACCTGGCACTGCGCGTGCGATCTGTGCCCCCGCTACAATACGTGAGACAAGCGACCCGGAGGTAGCCCGTGGATATCGAGCGTGATGCTCTCGGCATCGAGGACATGCGGTATGACGAAGACGGCCTGATCCCCGCCGTGATCCAGCAGGATGGCACCGGCGAGGTGCTCATGGTGGCCTACATGAACGCCGAAGCGCTCCAGCGGACGGTGGAGACGGGGCTCACGTGGTTCTTCAGCCGGTCGCGCCAACGGCTGTGGCAGAAGGGCGAGAGTTCCGGCAACGTCCAGAGCGTGCGCGAGATCCGCTACGACTGCGACGCCGACTGCCTGCTCGTGACCGTGGATCAGACGGGCGAGGGAGCGTGTCACACCGGCGAACGCAGTTGCTTCTACCGGGTGCTGGGTGGCTCCGCTGACGATATGCGCCCGGTGGTGCCGCGCTCGGCGATCGGCATCTCGCTCGACGATCTCTTCGCCGTGCTCGAGCAGCGCAAGCGCGACTTGCCGGAGGAGAGCTACACGACACGTCTGCTTACGGGCAAACAGGACTCGCTTCTCAAGAAGATCGCCGAGGAAGCGGGCGAGGTGATCATGGCCGCCAAGGACGGCGACATCGACCATCTGCGCTACGAGATCGGGGACCTCGTCTATCACCTGCTCGTCGTGATGGTGCGCGAGGGTCTGACACCCGGGGATCTCGCCGCTGAGCTCGACAGCCGCAAGAAGTAGGCGAAGGTGACGCAGCGTCCGTCGCCTACGTTCGCCAATGCGGTCGCGCCCGGAGTGCGGGCGGGGCGCATCGAGCCGCTGCAGCGTCGCGTTGAGCGCAACCGCTGGAGATTCATCGGCTTCATGCTGGCATTCACCTCGGTGACCGCTCTCGTGCTCTTCATCGTGTTCGGATCTCTCACGCTTCTCGGCGTGCTGCTTGCGTCCCGTGTACTGGCGGATGTGGTGGTCACTGCGCGTGTGCCGCTTCTGGTGGCTGGAGCCGGTGCCGTGGTCGCGGCGTGGGGGTGGGCGCTCGGGCGTCTGTCCCGCTCGGAAGCCTGGCTGGTCAAGCGGATCGATGCACGCGTCGTGGCCGGTGGTCGGCTTGCACCGACCAGGAGCGTACTGCGCGACATGACCCTGGCCGCCGGGCTGCCCAAGACGCCACCGCTGTTCCTGATCGACACGCCACGGGTGAACGCATTCGTGGTGGGCCGCTCACCGGAGCGGG